>JBKKAI010000181.1:0-3774 GCA_046714815.1 Terriglobia bacterium
GGCCGTGCAGCCCGTCCAGTTTTCACCCGCGGCATTGGCCTGCGGAAGCGAGCTTCCGCGCGGAAAAGCGGTGGCCAGCCACCGCACTCCCAACCAGAGATGGCCTCAGATGCGCATGGGCATGACGACGTACCGGTAGCGAGAGCCGTCTTCGCCGCCCGGCCGCAACTGCCCGGCCGACTGCTCATCCTTGAATTCGAAGCTCACCGGACCGGTGCCGGCGGCGCCCAGAAAGTCCAGCAGGTATTGGGCGTTGAAGCCGATCTGCAGCGGCTCGCCCGAGTACTCGGTTTCCACCGACTCCTCCGACTCGCCTGTCTCGGAGCTGGAGGCCGAAAGTCTTAACTCGCCCGGAACCAGTTGCACGCGGACGGCGCGAGTCCGCTCATCGGCGAACTGGGAAACGCGGCGCAGGACGGCCGCCAGCTTCTCGCGGTCCAGCATCACGATTCGGCTGTTCTCGGCCGGCAGAACCGCCTCATAGTTGGGGAACTGTCCGGCCAACATGCGGGCGATCAGCAGGCGGCCCGGCACACGAAAGAAAAGGTGATTGTCGTCCCGGCCCAGGTCCACCTTGGTGTCGGGCGACACTTCGGCCAGCAGCCGCTGGATTTCTCCCACCGCTTTTTTCGGGATCAGGGACCGCGTCTCGGAGGTAACGCCGGACGCATGCGGGCACTCGACGTAGGCCAGCCGGTGCCCATCGGTCGAAACCATGATGACGGATTCCGCCTTTACCAACAGCAGTGCTCCGTTCAGCATGTAGCGCGATTCCTCGGTGGAGATCGCGAAAAAAGTCTTGTTGATCATTTCCAGCAGGATCCCCGCCGGAATGTTCGTCAGCGCTTCGGGGAGCTGCGGAAGCACCGGAAAGTTTTCACGCGACATTCCTACGATCCGCGTCTTGGCCCGCTTGGCGGTAATCTGGACCCAATAGTTGTCCTGCAAGCGGATCGCTATGTCGCCCTCGTCCAGAAGCCGGACATAGTCCAGCAGCTTCTTGGCCGGCACCGTCACTGATCCCTCGGCCCCAACTTTTGCCGGGCACGAGCTTCGCACGCCAATCTCCAGGTCCGTGGTTGTCAGCTCTATCCGGCCGTCCTTCGCTTCGACCAGGACATTGGAGAGAATCGGTATGGTGGTCTTCTTCTCGACGACTCCCTGGGCCAGTCCCAGCTCTTTCACCAGGTCGGCTTTGCTGACGGTGAATTCCATCTGGCTCACGCCTCGAACCGAACTCCCTGTAGTTCCCATGGTCGCTGCCCCGCCTCCGGCTGGAGTTTACTGCTATTGCAAACACCAATGATACAAGAAATAGATAGAAGTAGTAGAGCTGTGGAAACCGAGGATAACCGCCTAACCCGGTCACGATAAACCATGTTCCGGGACCAGGCTTCTGTGCACAAAGTGAGGATTACGTCTGTCTCCTGTGGAAACGTGGGCAAGCGGTCACAGGAGCCGACAGGTTTTGCACAGGCCCAGCCTCGCCGTTTGAGGAAATTCCGGTAAGTCATTCAAAAGACGCCAGTAACTTATTGATCGCCCTGTTCAAATCTTTGTCCACGGTCCGCAGGTTGGATATCTTGGAGATGGAATGGAGCACCGTCGTATGGTGCTTATCGCCGAAAGCGCGGGCAATCTCCGGCAGTGAAGACTGCGTCAGTTCGCGAGCCAGCCACATGGCAACCTGCCTGGGCACCACGATTCGCTTGGAGTTGTCCTTGGCCTTGAGCTCCTGGAGGCGCAGGTTGAAAAACTCGCAAACAGTTTTCTGGATCAACTCGATCGAGACGCGCTTGGGCTCCGTTTCCACCAGGTCTTTGAGAGCCTGCCGCGCCATGGCCTCGTTGACGTCTTCACCGGTGAGCGAGGCAAACGCAATCAGGCGGACCAGCGATCCCTCGAGCTCGCGGATGTTGGACTTGACATTGGTGGCGATGAACAGCGCGATCTTCTCCGGCAGCGGGAACCTCTCGGCTTCGGCCATCTTCATCAGGATGGCCTGGCGCGTCTCGAGGTCCGGGGGCTGGATATCAGCGATCAGACCGGACGCAAAGCGGGAGCGCAGGCGCTCTTCCACCTGGATTTCCTTGGGAGGCCGATCGCTGGAAAGCACGATCTGCCGCTGCCGCTCATAGAGGGCGTTGAAAGTGTAAAAGAACTCCTCCTGGATTCGTTCCTTGCCGCTGAGGAACTGGACATCGTCTACCAGCAGGGCGTCCACGCTGCGAAAGCGCTGGTGAAAACCCGGCATCTTTCCGTCCATGAGCGACTGCACCATCTCGTTGGTGAAGCGCTCGGCGGAGATATACAGCAACTGCCAGCGGGGGAAACGTTCGGAAAGCGTGTGGCCGATGGCCTGCATCAGGTGAGTCTTGCCGAGGCCCACGCCGCCGTAGAGGAATAGAGGATTGTAGGAACGTCCCGGGTCGGCGGCCACGCGCGAGGCAGCGGCATGAGCGAACTGGTTCGAAGAGCCGACGACAAAAGAAGAAAAAACGTAACGAGAGTTGAGCGGCGAGGAGACCGAGTGTTCCATCGTGGCCGGCAGGAAAGTATCCGGAGCGGAAGGCGCGGGGCCGGCAACCGCGGCGGGTGAGTCGCCGGCAACCCGAAACGGACGCTCCGGCTCGCCATCGGCGAGCAACCCCGCCGGGTTACCCGCCGGGGTTGGGGAGAACTCGACGATGCGAACGGGCAGCCCCAACTCAGCGATGGTTTCGTCTATCAGTGGGCGATAGTTGGCCTGGATCCAGTCCGAGAAGGTGGCGTTGGGAACCTGCACAGAGAGCGTGTCGCCGTCCAATCGCCCGAGGGACGTGGGTTTCAGCCAGGTGCTGAAATTCGCGGCGCCCACTCGCAACTCAAGCCGCTCCAGTATCTGGTCCCAGACGTTCAGAGACACGATTCCCATATTTTTCACAGCGCCCTGTGGATAACAGGGCCGCTGCCGAACCTTCAAAAGGCGGATGAACATAGCATGAGCCGAGCGCCGCGTCCAAACTCTAAATCTCCTTTGTTCTTCGCTCCTTACCTCAACTCAGAACCCGGCTCGCTTGACCTTTGGCACAACCCTGAATAGAATTGTTCTTTTGCACGAACGCCCAGGCAGCAATGCCTGTGCTACGGAGAGGGAGCCATCGTTCATGCCCAAGAGGACGTTCCAGCCGAACGTGCGCCGCCGTGCGAAGACGCACGGATTTCGAGTGCGATCGAGGACCAAGGGTGGCCGCCGGGTACTGGCGGCGCGCCGGCGGAAAGGCCGCGCGCGTCTCACCGTCTGAGCGGCCGTGTGGATTGGGACGCTCCGGCACGCCGGCGTTGGCCCCGCAACGCGCGCCTTTTGAAGCGCGGCGAGTTTGAGAAGGCTTATTCGGCGGGGCGGAGATCGAGCAATCCGTTCTTTGCCGCATTCCTTTTGAAAACCGATGGGCCGTTCAGCAAAGTAGGGTTTACGGCCCCGCGCGCTCTCGGCAACGCCGTCACGCGGAACCGCATCCGTCGGCGGATGCGCGAAGCCGTGCGCCTGCATTTCGAGGAGATCGCTCCGGGATGGAACATCGTGCTCAATCCGCGACGCGCGGTGCTGGAGGCGGACTTCGCCGGCCTGGAGCGCGAAGTGTCGAGGTTGTTCCGGTCGCTGGGCCCGGCCGGGGCGGCAGATCGAGGCTAACAGGTTCCAGCCCGGTCCGAAAAAGGAAGGCCACAGAGGCACAGAGATCACAGAGCGAAAGTTCCACGTCTTCCCTGTTCGCTCTGTGTGCTCTGTGCCTC
>JBKKAI010000182.1:0-3437 GCA_046714815.1 Terriglobia bacterium
GTGTTGAACCAGGTGCTGGTGTCGTTCGGCGCGCCGGAAGTGACCGAGCGGGTGGTCACGCGCTTACAAGAGGACGGCACTTGCTGGTGCGGGGGCACGGTGTGGCAGGGACGCCATGCGATGCGGATCAGCGTGTCTTCCTGGGCGACGGCCGAAGCGGATGTAGATCGGAGTCTGCAGGCGATGTTGCGGATCGCTTCAGAGATTTCTTCGTAGCACAGGCATTCCTGTCTGTGCAAGGCTTTCGATCCCTGGCAATACGCGGCAAAGCAGGGTTCCCTCAGTCACCGCAGAGGCGCAGAGGACGCGGAGGTTTTCAGCTCGTGTTTGTCCTCTGCGTTCTCGGCGCCTCTGCGGTAAGAGGGGGTTATTGGCCGGAAGCCGGCGCAGGCGCTGGCCGCATGGGGTCCGCGCCGTGGCGTCCGCGCCGCGGTTGACATGCAGACGCCCCGGCGCGTAGCGTAGACTGGCAATGAACGATCAGGACTCGTCGCGGCGTCTGTTTCTGCTGCGTTCGCTCGGCGGCGCGGGTTCGGCGTGGCTGGCCGCGGCGGCCTTGCCGGAAATCGTTGCCGCTCACGGGGCCGCCCCCGAGGCCGCACACGAGCACGCGCGGCAGGCGGCGAAAGCGGGCGGGCCGCCGAAGCTCGAGTTTTTTTCCAACGAGCAGGCGGCCGAGATCGCAGCCATCGCCGCGCAAATCATTCCCAGCGGCGAGCCGCCGGCCGATCAGACGCCGGGCGCTCGCGAAGCGCGTGTGATCTATTTCATTGACCTCGCGCTGGCCACGTTCGACGCCGGCCGGAAAGAGACTTACCGGAAGGGGCTGAAAGAGCTCGAAGCGGCCGTCGCGAAAAAGCACCCGCGCAAGAAGTTCTCCGAACTCAGCGAGGCCGGGCAGATCGAGTTGCTGAAGAGCATCGAGAAGACCGAATTCTTCGAGGCGGTGCGCTCCCACACCATCATCGGTTTTCTGGCCAACCCGGAATACGGCGGCAACCACGAGCATGCCGGCTGGAAGCTGATCGGGTTCGAGGACGCCTTCGCCTTCGAGCCGCCCTTCGGCCACTACGACCGCGAATCGGCCGGGCAAGAGGAGCGGCAACGCGAATCGGCCGAGAACGAGAAGCGGCAAAAATGACCCGGTTCTCCACGAAAGACGCCGTTGACTTTCTCATCGTCGGCGCCGGCGCCGCCGGCGGCGTCGTGGCCAAGAAGCTGGCGGCGGCCGGGTTCCGCGTCGTGGTCCTCGAGCAGGGACCGTACGTGCGGGAGCCGGACTTCCGCCACGACGAGCTGAAGTACGTCTTCCATTCCGCCATCTCCAACGACTTCAAGCGCCAGCCGACCACCTTCCGGAAAACAGAGAAGGACGAGGCGCGCAAGCAGTTCACGGTGCTCTACGGCCGGTGCGTGGGTGGCGGAACGGTCCACTTCACCGCGAATTACTGGCGGTTTCACGAAATTGATTTTGTCGAGCGCAGCCGCCTGGGACCCATTTCCGGCACAGGCTTCTCCGACTGGCCGATTACCTACGCCGAACTCGAGCCCTACTACACCGAGGCGGAGTGGGACCTGGGAGTCTCGGGGCTGGCTGGAGCCAGCCCTTTCGATCCGCCGCGATCGAAGCCTTACCCGCTGCCGCCGCTGCCGGTGAAATCGTCCGGGGTGATCTTCGAGCGGGGGGCGCGCAAGCTGGGCTGGCATCCATTTCCGGCGCCGATGGCCATCCTTTCCCGACAGTACCAGGGGCGCAGCGGCTGCACGCACTGCGGCTTCTGCAAAAGCTTCGGCTGCGAAGTGGGCGCGAAATCGAGCACGCTGGCCACCGTCATCCCCCAGGCCGAGAAAACGGGGCGCTGCGAGATCCGCGCCGGCTGCTACGTGCGCAAGATCAGCACCGACAGCCGCGGGCGGGTGGACGGCGCGGTCTATTTCGACGAGCGGCGCCGCGAGATCTTCCAGCGGGCGCGCGCCGTGGTGCTTTGCGCCAACGGGGCCGAGACGCCCCGCCTGCTGCTGCTTTCGAAGTCCAACCTCTTTCCACAGGGACTGGCGAACTCCAACGGGCTGGTCGGCAAGTACCTGATGTATGAATCGGGTTCGTTTGCCGGCGGTCTTTTCGAGCATCCGCTGAACGACTACAAAAGTGTGCAGGTCACGCGGATCATCCACGACTTCTACGATTCGGACCCGAAGCGCGGCTTCTATGGCGGCGGAGGCCTCGACGCTCGGCTCGACTTCAACCCCATCGGATTCGGGCTGTGGGGACTGGCTCCGGACCTGCCGCGCTGGGGCGCCGAATACAAAGCCGCGCTCAAGGAGTGCTTCAACCGCTCGATGTATCTGCTGTCTCATTCCACCTCGCTGCCCATCGAGTCGAATTCGGTTTCGCTCGATCCTCACCTCAAAGATGCCTGGGGGCTGCCGGCGATGCGGGTCACTTACAAGAGCCATCCCGATGATGTGCGCACCATGCAGTTTTTCAGTGATCGCTCGATGGACCTTTTGGATGCGGCCGGGGCCCGGAAGAAATGGGCCTACCCCATCGAGGAGACCACCGTGTCGGCGCATCTGATGGGCACCTGCCGCATGGGCAACGACCCGAAGACTTCGGTGGTGGACAAATATCACCGGGCGCACGACGTGCCCAACCTGTTCATCGTGGACGGAAGCAGCTTCGTGTCCAGCGGGCGCAACCAGCCCACCGCGACCATCCAGGCGCTCGCCTACCGCGCCGGCGATCACATCGTTCGCGCCGCCCGCCGCGGCGACCTGTAAACTAGAGTTAAAGGCGATCACCGGAAACCAAGTCACCAGGTGCTCCCGATCACTGGCGAATTGCGGCAGCCGCTCTTCGACCTGCTGGAGTGCCGCAATCGGCAGAAGATGGATGCCAATCTCGAACGGGAGGCAGATGTTGCAAAGATAGCGGCGGATCTCGCCATCGAATCGCCCGAGCGCTTTCAGCTCTGCCGAGTCAAACAGGTGCTTGGACACCCGCAGTAGATCCTTGTCGGCGTCCGCTTCGATTTGCGAGGTCGAGACCTTCCGGGTGTTACCCATCGTGGAGAGCCGGACTTTGATACACACCGTTTTCTTGGCCGGATCCACTCCGGGCGGTCCGGCGGGTGGGAAGCCTACCGGCCTCTCCAGACGGAAACCGCAGGTGACGGCGCGGAATCAAAAGTGGTTGCTGTCTTGACTGCTATCCGCCACTGGCGGATAATAGAGATCAAGTGGAGCTGATCGAAACTTCCACGTTCACGAAGCAGATCACCGCTCTGCTCAGTGATGAGGAGTATGGTGAGTTTCAATCCCGGCTTGCCGCGAATCCACAGCTCGGCCCTCTCATCAAGGGTGGTGGCGGTATACGAAAGATTCGCGTCGCCGTTGGATCACGAGGCAAGAGCGGCGGCGCACGGGTCATTTACTAC
>JBKKAI010000183.1:0-5367 GCA_046714815.1 Terriglobia bacterium
CTCGAGACGCTTAGCGAACTCCGCGGCCTCGGCAGGGTTTTGCTCCGCGGCTTCGAAGATCAAGCGGGCCTTGGATACTAGGCCGACCCCAGCGACGAGAAGGGAAAAGAGCCCTTGCCCAGAAAAAACCAAGGTCCGCCAGAAAGAGCACCGCCAATTCCAACCCACCGCCGAACGGCCTGTCGCTCAGCCGCGAGCGACGCATCCGATTGTTTCGAATGAGCTCCGCGCGCCCGCGCCGCTCGTCGGCTGGAGCGGCTTGTTAGCCAGCTTCCGGGATGCTAGCATGATGCTAGCAATTGGAGCCAGCCATGCCAACGCTTACCATTCGCAACGTACCGGCCAAGGTCGTCCAATCACTGAAGGTCCTCGCGCGGCGGCGAAAGCGCTCAATGGAGCAGGAAGTGAGAGAAATCCTCGAAGGACACGTCGCCGAGCGGCAGGCCGTATTGAACCAGATTGAAGCCGGTTGGGCAAAGCAGACCCGGCGGCCGACGGCGAGCGAGATTGACGCCTGGCTGGGAGTGGGTCGGCCGTGAAAGCCGTCGTCGATACCAACGTCGTAGCCTACTTGCTGCTGGGCACGGAACGGTTCGTCGCCGAGGCTCGTAACAGCATGGCCGCGATCTCAACCCCAATGGCGCCCGCCCATTGGGAGGCGGAGTTGGCGAACGTCGTTTGGATGGCCGTCAAGAGTGGCGTTCTGTCCCCTGACGAGGGCCCCGGCCGCCTCACTCTCGCCCGCCGCCTACGGATCGAATCCGTTACAACTGCGGCGTTGTGCCAAGGCGCCCTCCTCCGGTCTGTTGCTTCTGGCGTGTCCGTGTACGACACCCTCTTCGTCGAACTCGCTGTTCGCGAGCGATGCCCGCTTGCCACATTCGACAAAGCCGTGCTCCGGGCGTTCCCGAACGTCGCTGTTCGACCTGGTCGCCTTGCTGAGATCTAGCCCTCCTCTAGCCCTGCTCTAGCCCGGTCTAACGGCCCTACCTGCCCTGGCTGTCATCCCGAGCGCAGCGAGGGACCTGCTTTTGCTTCCTTATCAAGAAGGTCGATCTCCGCTGGCCATCCGCTGAAAATTCCCCACAGTGTATCTTGCTGAATCAGTTGGCTTTACCGAAACCCCTCGCTGCGCCAACTTTGTTTGTCCCAACTATATGTCGTTTGTTTTCAACAGCCATATGCCGAAAAAGCCCAAAAACACTTGACACGATATGCTATTCTGAAATCATAGTAGCAATGAACTTCGGTTCGGCCACCTGTATTTCACCTGTTCTTTACAGGTGACGGGCCAAAAAACGAAAGCGAGGGCCATATGAAAACACCTGACAACCTCCTGAAGCAGGAGTTGAACAACGGGACGCGGCCCGGAACGGAACGCAATAACGGCCGGTTTCGGCCCGGTGTCTCCGGGAATCCGCAGGGGAGGCCTCAGGGCAGCCGCAACCGGTCCAGCCTTTTGGTCGAAAACCTGCTCGATGGCCGGGCGGAAGCGCTGGCCGAAAAAGCAATTGAGATGGCGCTGGGCGGCAATGTCCTGGCGCTGCGCCTGTGCCTGGAGCGCCTGCTGCCCGCCCAGAAGGAACGCCAGATGGTGCTCGAACTTCCGCATCCGGCCACGGGCCAGGGAATCTTGGACGGCTTCGCCAGCATCGCGGACGCGCTCGCCGCTGGCGAGCTGACGCCGTCGGAAACCAATTCCGCGGCAGCGCTGCTGGAGAGCGCGCGGCGGGCGCTGGAAACGGCGGACCTGGCGATGCGGATCTACGACCTCGAAAAGCGCGTGAAGGAGGGAGATGAGGGAGATCATGGGACTGAAAAACAGAGTTGATCAGCTGGCCAGGAAGCTGAAGCCGGCGCGCGAACCTATTGTTGTCGGGTGGGTGGATCCGAAAACCGGCGAGTGGTCCTGGCGGATCAGGCTGGAGCCCGGCGGCGCCGTGATCGAGGAAGTGCCGTGCAAAGCTCCGGCGCCTCCCGCACCATAGGACGAAAAGCCGCCTGGGAGCGTGTCACGCCGTCGTCTTGGCGATGTCCGGGCCGCCGTCCTCCGGGTCGGCGGGCAGGTGCAGGTGGTTGCGCTCCAGGTGCTCCTTGAGCACGCGGAAGCCGTCCTGCGGCGTATCCACGAACTGAAACAGGCTCAGGTCATCTTCGCTGATCGCGCCCCACTCCCCCAGCTTTTCCAGGCGCAGCACTCCGTCCCAGTACTCGCGGCCATAAATAATGATGGCGATGCGCTTGGCGAGCTTGCTGGTCTGCGCCAGCGTCAGCAGCTCGAACAGCTCGTCGAGGGTGCCGAAGCCGCCGGGAAAAATCACCAGCGCCTTGGCCAGGTAGGCGAACCAGAACTTGCGCATGAAGAAGTAATGGAACTCGAAATTCAGGTCGGGAGTGATGTAAGGGTTGGAAGCCTGCTCGAAGGGCAAACGGATGTTCAATCCGATGTTTTTGCCGCCGGCGTCGTGCGCGCCGCGGTTGGCCGCCTCCATGATTCCGGGGCCGCCCCCGGAGCACACCACGAAGCGGTGGTTGGGAAACGGCAGCGACTTGGTCCACTGCGTCAGCAGCCGCGCCAGCTCGCGGGCCTCCTCGTAGTATCGCGACCACTCGAGCGCCTTGCGGGCCACCTTGATCTGCGTCTCCACTTTCGGATCCGGCTTCGTGCCGCCCGGCATCTCCAGCGCCTCGATGCGCTTCTCGGCGGTCTCGCGGCTGGCGATGCGGGCCGAGCCGAAAAACACCACCGTGTCCTGAATGCTCTGGCGGCGGAAGCGGGCGAGTGGCTCCTGGTACTCCGACAGAATCCGCAGCAGGCGGGCATCGGCCGACTTGAGAAAGCCGGGATTCTCGTAGGCCAGCGCGGAGTCGCGGTTGGGTCGTGTCTTGGGACTACTCATGGAGTCTGCTCCTGTCGAAAGGTGACTCGTTGTTATACTATGCGGCCCGCGATGGAAGTAGTGGAAATCGGCAAGCGCAACGTGGCTGACTACCTGGCCGCGCGCAACTGGCCCCCTCCCTCCGGGCGGCCCGGCGCGCGGCCCGGCCCGCGGCCCGGCGAAACACTGCGCGTCACCCCGCTGGGCGGCGGGGTGTCCAACAACGTGCTGCTGGTGGAGAGCGCCGCGGCGCGGGTGGTGGTGAAGCAGTCGCTCGAAAAGCTGCGCGTCAAGGACGACTGGCGCGCCGAGCGCGGCCGCATTTTCCGCGAGTGCGCCTCGATTCGCGCGCTGGCCGGCGTGCTGCCGGCGGCCTGTCTGCCGCAAATCGTGCTCGAGGACGAGGCCAACTTCCTGTTCGTGATGACCGCCGCGCCCGCCGGCGCGCGCCCCTGGAAAACCGACCTGCTCGAAGGCCGCATCGAAGCGCCGCTCGCCGCCCGCGCCGGCGCGCTGCTGGCCGCCATCCACGCCTTCTCGCACGGCCACGCGGAAATCCGCGAGCGGTTCGCCGATCAAACCTGCTTCGAACAGCTTCGCGTGGATCCGTACTATCGCACCTGCGCCCGGCGCCATCCCGAACTGGCCGCGCCGATCGGCGCGCTGATCGAGGCCATGGATGGCCGGCGCCTCGCGCTGGTTCACGGCGATTACAGTCCCAAGAACATGCTGGTGATGCGCCAGGGCGCCTGGCAGGGAGAGGCCGGTGCTCCCGAGCTGTTTCTGATTGATTTCGAGGTGGTGCATTACGGCGACCCGGCATTCGACACCGGCTTCTGCCTGAACCACCTGCTGCTGAAATCGTTCCACCATCCCCGCCGGCGGGCCGAGTACCGGGACGCCGCGCGCGCTTTCTGGAGCGCGTATGTTGCCGGCGTGCCGCGGCCGATCGCGGAGGGGATCGAAGAGGCCACCTGCCATCACCTCGGCGCGCTGCTGCTGGCGCGCGTGGACGGCAAGTCGCCCGCCGAATACCTGGGGGAAGCGGCGGGAGCGGAGGTGCGCGCCGCCGCCCGACGCGTGCTGCTCGAACGACCGCGCCGCCTGGAGGAGGTGTTTGCCCTGTGCCGGCCATCCGAAAGATAACCGCGCGAGAGATTCTCGATTCCCGCGGAACGCCGACCGTCGAGGCGGATGTCGAACTCCAGGGCGGCGCATGGGGCCGTGGCATGGCGCCCTCCGGCGCATCCACAGGCCGCCACGAGGCGCTCGAGCTGCGCGACGGCGATCCGGCGCGCTACGGCGGGCGCGGCGTGCTGCGCGCGGTCGCCAACATCCGCGAGATCATTGCGCCGGCCCTGGCCGGCCGAGAGGCCGTCCAGCAGGCGGTGCCCGCTCAGGAGGCCGGACAACACGCGGTAGACGCCGTGCTCATCGCGCTCGACGGCACCCCCAACAAGGGACGGCTGGGAGCCAACGCGATCCTGGCTGTATCCCTTGCCGTGGCGCGCGCCTCGGCCGCGGCGCTGAACATTCCGTTCTATCGCTATATCGCTCGAATCTGTCCTGACCATCCTGAACCGGCGATGCCGCTGCCGATGGTGAACATCCTGAGTGGCGGCCTGCACACGGGAGATGACGCCGCGCTCGATGTCCAGGATTTCCTGGTGGCGCCCATCGGCGCGCGGACCTGCGGGCAGGCCATCGAGTGGGCCGCCGCCGTCCACCGCGCCATGCGCGCCCTGCTGGCCGAGCGCGGCCTCGCCATCACTGGCGTGGCCGACGAGGGTGGCTTCGCGCCGCGGCTCGCTTCGAACCGCGCCGGCCTCGAGATGATGGTTGCCGCCTTCGAGCGCGCCGGCCTTCGCCCCGGCGCCGATGCCGCGATCGCCCTCGACATTGCTTCCACGCATTTGTATCGCGAAGGCCGCTATGCTTTCACCTTGGAAGAGGCCCGGGAAGGGGCCTCCGGGCGCCGCTCGCTCGATTCGGCGGAGATGGTCGAAATGCTGGCGGAATGGCGCGCTCTCTTCCCGCTGGTCTCGATCGAAGACGGTCTGGCCGAAGATGACTGGGAAGGCTGGCGCGCGCTGACGGCGCGGCTCGGCGCCGGCTGCCAGTTGGTGGGCGACGACCTGTTCACCACCCACCCCGAACGGCTGGCGCGGGGAATCCAGCTCGGCGCCGCCAACGCCGTGCTGGTGAAGATGAACCAGATCGGCACGATCACCGAAACACTCGCCGTGATCGCGCAGGCGCGCGCCGCCGGCTACCGCCCCGTGGTTTCGGCGCGCTCCGGCGAAACCGAAGATGATTCGCTCGCCGATCTCGCCGTCGGCTCCGGCGCGGGCCAGATCAAGATCGGCTCGATCACGCGCTCCGAGCGCCTGGCCAAGTATAATCGTCTGATCCGTATCGAGGAGGAGCTATGCCATCCTGCGCTTCGCGCGCTTTTCTAGGCGTTCTGCTGCTGAGTTTCGCGTTGTCG
>JBKKAI010000184.1:0-4809 GCA_046714815.1 Terriglobia bacterium
CTCCTGAAGCCGCAGGCCCGGGATGTAGTCAATATAGATAGGGGCGGCGATCAGCCGGCCGGCGGCCAGCGCCAGCCGCCGCCCGTCCTCCTTGTCCAGGTAGCTGGCGCGGAACTTGTGCGAGTCCACCCGCGCCTCGGCGCAGAGCAGCCGGGTAAAGAGCGCTTCCTTGCTCATTTCCAGGCTGAAGATTCCCACCGTCTGTTTGTCCTTGATGCCGAGATTGGCGGCCACCGAAAGCGCCCAGGCGGTCTTTCCCATGCTGGGGCGCGCCGCGACGATGATCAGGTCCGCCCGCTGCAGGCCGCAGGTCATCTGGTCGAAGGCGCGGAATCCGGTCTCCAGCCCGGTGATGCGGCGGCCACTGGTCTTCAGCTCGTCAATCGAGTTGTAGGTCTTCTGGAAAATTTCGCCAAGCGGCATCAGTCCGGCGCGGCGGCTGTCCTCGCCCACCGCCATGATCGAGCTTTCGGCCCGGTCCAGGATATCGGCTACATCCTCGGAAGCGTCAATCGCCGCGCGCGTGATGCTGGTGGAAGTGTGAATCAGGTTGCGCAGGATCGCCTTGTCCTTGACGATCCGGGCATAGTGCGCGACGTTCACCGAGCGCGGCAGCCCCTCGGTCAGCGAGGAAAGGTAGGCGACGCCGCCCACCGCCTCGAGGGCACTGGTCCGCAGCAGCTCTTCCGTCAGCGTGATGGGATCAATGGGGCGGCCCGTTTCGGCCAGCAGCATCATCAGCGAGAAGATGCGCCGGTGGGCGTCGTTCGAAAAGTCGTCGGCGTTCAGCAGCTCGACCGCGTAGCTGTACGCGGAGTTGTCGAGCAGGATCCCCCCGAGCACCGATTTCTCGGCATCCAGGCTGCTCGGCAGTCCCTTCTGCAGTACCGGATCGGCAGCTCCCATTACAGTCCGACACCCTCTCCCGTGAGAGCGGTCACACGGCCGCCCTCGACCCCTGGCGCTTCTTTTTTTCTGGTATCCGCAGTCCGCGGATTCGTTGCGAACTTGTTACCGTTCCGCGAAATTTCACGCAAGTTTTTTTCCCGCAACTGTGCCGGCGCCCCTAACCTTCTTTTTTCCATAGCGATGCCGACTGCACCAACCGAGGCCAAGAACAGGTTTATTATGCTTTGCACGCGGCGGTCTGCAATGTGTTGTTTCTAAAGCGCTTGCTGATAGCCACTTGGAGGTTTGCACAATTTTTCCACAGCCTGTCGAAAAAAGCCCGCGCCACACGGGTTTCCGCCCGCCGCCGCCGGGCCGCAACCCCACAGCCCTACTGCGGCACGGGTTTTCACCGGGGACAACAACGGAAGAAATGTTTGATGCGGCGAATGCCGTGCGATTGCGCCTCTTTTGAACCCTACCGCCGCCGCCCCAAAACACGCAGCACCTCTCCTGTTTGGAAACATTGTATAGCACATATGTTGAAGGAAAAGGAAGGGGCAGGCTGCGCCCCACTTGATTGGCCTGATGAGACTGGAGTTACCCCTACGCCCCCGAGGACCGGCTTTACTCTTCTCGCACCACCTGCACTTTGAGCTTGACGGTGACGTCGCGGTGCAGGCGCAGCGGCACTTCGTAGTCGCCCAGGTTCTTCAGCGGCTCCTCGAGCTGGATCTTGCGGCGATCCACCCGGAAGCCCTTCGCCTCGAGCCCGTCGGCCACGTCCATCGAGGTGACCGAGCCGAACAGTTGGCCGGACTCGCCGGCCTTGCGACGGATGGTGACGCTGACGCTCTCCATCTGGCGGGCCAGCTCTTCGGCCTCGCCACGCTCGGTGGCCTCGCGGCGCACCGCGGCGGACCTTTCCTGCTCCACAACCTTCTTGTTTCCGGCGGTGGCGGCCACCGCCAGCTTGCGCGGCAGCAGGAAGTTGCGCGCGTAGCCCTCGGCGACCTTCACCACCTCACCACGATGGCCCAGCTTCGGCACATCGGCCCGCAGGATCACGTCCATGGTCTTCTCCTTCCGGCGTAGCCCGTGGGCTTCCGGCGTAGCCCGGGCACTCTCGCCCGAGCCGGGTTTTTCTCGATCTTCAGATCTCGGCGGCGAAGGGCAGCAGCGCGATGTTCCGGGCCTGCTTGATGGCCCCGGTCAGCCGCCGCTGGTGCGGCGCGCAGACGCCGGAGATCCGCCGCGGGATGATCTTGCCGCGGTCGGCCACGAACAGGCCGATCAGCTTCACGTCCTTGTAGTTGATGCCGTCAATCTTCTCGACGCAGAACTTGCAGACTTTCTTTCGGCGGAAATACTGCTTCTTCCCGCCACCGCCGGGACCGCCGGTTCCGGGCTTCCCCGGCCGGCGCTGCGAATGTTGCGATTGCTCGCTCATGGTTCCTCTTTCCGGAAAACGCGCACAACGGAGCGCGGCGGCTGGCGTTTTCTCGAACTACTGAAGGGCGCCGCCGCGCCCTGTTGCGCCTTGTAGAGACTCTGAATCAGCCGGCTGCCGCTTCGGGCGGCGGAAGCGCCGCCGTCGGCAGGCCCGACGGGCCGGAGGCAGGGCCTCCGCCCCGGGAGCTGCGTGCCGCGCCGCGCTTCTCGCGCTTCTTCCGCATCTTCTCCAGGCGCTTCAGCTCTTCGTCAATGCGCACGGTCTGGAACTTGATGACCGGTTCGGCCACCTTCAGCAGGCGCTCGAACTCGCGCACTACCGGCGGCTCGCATTCCATCGTGCAGACGATGTACTGGCCCTCGCGCTGGCCACGCACCTCGTAGGCCAGGCGCCGCCGCCCCCACTTCTCGGTCTTCTGCACCGCGCCGCCGGAGGAAGTCACCACCGACTCCATCTGCGCGACAAACTTGTCCAGGTCTACTTCCAACACGTCCGGTCTGATTATGAATACCGACTCGTAAATCCGCATCTCTCCTCGTTTTTCCCGCGGGCCTCCCGCCTGTCGAACGGGAGACGGAACCCGAAAACCGGGCGCCCGCGAAGCTCATCACAGGCCCGCGGCGAGCCTGCTCAGTTTCCAACGTGGCGGGGAACCCGCCACGCTGCCAACCTGGCGGACAACCCGCCACGCTGCCGGCAGCCCCTTGCCGCCGAACTTTTCTGCACAGGCAGGAATGCCTGTGCTACTTCTCCGTGTCCGGACGGCCACCCGAAGCATTCGCCCCGGGTGGCCGCCGATTGAACAGGTTCATCGCCTTGTCCGGCCCTTCGCGCAGGATAAGGCGCACGGCATCGGCCGCGCGCCCGATCTGCTCTTCCACCTGTTTCAGCTCCGAGCGCCGGAACTGCCGCAGAACAAACTGGGCGGCATCGCGCGCATAGTCCGGGGCGATTCCCATCCGCACCCGCACGATATCTTCGCTGCCGAGCGCGCCGATGATCGAAGCCACACCGTTGTGGCCGCCGTCGCTGCCCCGGCAGCGCACCCGCAGGCTGCCGGCCGGAAGCGCCAGATCGTCATAGACGACCACCAGCGCCGCGGCCTCGAGCCCAAATCGCTCCAGCAGGTCGCGCACCGCCAGCCCGCTCAGGTTCATATAAGTGAGCGGCTTGGCCAGCACCACCGGCTGCCCTTCGAGCTCGGCGCGCCCGATCAGGCAGCGCGCTTCGGGCCGTTCCACCCGCACCTGGGCTTCATCCGCCAGCCGGTCCACCACCAGGAAACCCAGATTGTGGGGCGTGAACTGGTATTCGATCCCCGGGTTCCCCAGGCCCACGATAAGGCGCATACAACGCCCGAGGCCACTCCTCTCCTGCGGCGATTGGCTGCGGGTTTACTTCTCCTTCTTCCTGGCTTCGGCCGGCTCTTTCTTCTTCTTGTCCTTCTCTTCCGCTCTCGTGCCCGCCGGGGCCGGGGCCGCTTCCTCTTCGCCCTTCTCCGCCTTGCCCTTGCGGATGACCTCGGGCTCGGCCGGCACGGCGGCTTCGACCGCCTCGGCCGGCTTGACTTCCTCTTCCTCCTTCGGCGCGATCACGTGCAACACCGCCTGCTCGTGGTCGGAGGTGAGGCGCACCTTGGCGTCCACCTTCAGGTCCTTGACGCGGAGGTTCATGCCGATCACCAGCTCGCTGACATCGGCGTCAATGCGCTCGGGGATGTCGGCGGGCAGGCACTCGACCTCGACCTCGCGGACCACGTATTCGAGGATGCCGCCCTGGTTCTTGACGCCCGCCGCCTCGCCAACGGCATGCACCGGCACGGTAACGCGCAGCAGCTTGTCCATGGCGATACGCTTCAGGTCCACGTGCAGCAAGGCGCCCTTCACCGGCTCGTACTGCCAGTCCACGATCATGGCGCTCGACGGCTCACCGCCCTCGAGTGTGACGTCGAGGATGGTGTTATGCCCCGACTCGGACTCCAGCACCGCATTTACCTGCTTGGGGTTCAGCGAAACCGGCACGGTGGGCCGGCTGGCGCCGTACAGCACGCCGGGGATTCGGCCGCCGCGGCGCATGCGCCGCGCCACGTTCTTGCTGCCCCCCTCGCGGGCCACCGCTTCCAGTACCATCTTGGCCATGAATACCTCGTTCTTTTCCCACCGAACATCTGCACAGGCAGCAATGCCTGTGCTCCTTCAGATAAACAACTGGCTGACCGAGGTCTCCGCGTGGATCGAGTGGATGGCCTTGGCCAGCAGGTCGGCAATGCTCAATACCCGGATGCGCCCGCAACTCTGCGCCTCGGGGCGGAGCGGGATCGAGTTGGTGACCACCACCTCCTCGATGGGCGACTTGCAGATGCGCTCGACGGCGGGGCCGGACAGCACGGCGTGAGTGGCGGCGGCGTACACCCGGCGCGCGCCGTTGTCCAGCAGCGCCTCGGCCGCCTTCACCAGCGTCCCCGCCGT
>JBKKAI010000185.1:0-3179 GCA_046714815.1 Terriglobia bacterium
CGATGGTGAGCATCTCGGGCCTGGAGACGCTCGGGCCTCAGGGAAGCATTCCGATTGACCGCGCGCAGAACCTGTTCCGCGCCGCGGCGCACCTGCGCGGCGTGCGCGGAGCCCACACCTGGAGCGCCGGCGTGGCGCTGCTGCGGCGCCAGATCAACGGCCGGGAGTCGGACGCGCACCGCGGCTTCTTCTCCTTTGGCGCCGACTTCGGACGCAGCGCCATCACCAACTTCCGTTTGGGCCTTCCGATCCAGCACATCGTCTCCCTCGGCCACATCCATCGCGGCTTCCGAAACCTGGACGTGCAGTACTACGCCGGCGACAACTGGAAGGCCGGTTCGAACTGGACAGTGCAATACGGCCTGCGCTACCAGTTGGTGACGCGCCCGGTGGAAGTCAACGGCCTCAACGTCATCCCTTACGGCTGCGACTGCAACAACGTGGCGCCGCAGTTCGGCGCGGCGTACCGGCTGCCTCGGCGCTGGGGCGCGCTGCGCGCCGGCTACGGCCTGCATTTCGGAGAAATCTTCCCGGTGAGCTTCCAGCAGGTGCGCTTCAGCCCGCCGGGCAGCGTGAAGATCGTGGTGGCGGCGCCGGACCTGGTGGACCCGCTGGGCGGCCTGACGCCGGCAGGCCGGCGGCCCGACGCGCGCGGCAACCTGTACCTGCTCGATCCCGAGCTGGCGGCGCCGTATTCGCACCAGTACAGCTTCAGTTGGGAGCCGGAGCTTGCCGGCGCCTGGCGCGTGCAGCTCGGCTATGTCGGCAGCCGCTCACACAAGCTGCTGGTGATGTGGTATCTGAACCGCGCGCATGCCACGCCGCCCTTCCCGCAGATCACGGCCACCGTCAACGAGCGCCGGCCAAACCGCGAGTACGCCGACATCCGCTGGGTGCTGAACGGCTCGCGCGGGTATTTCGATGCGGCGCGCGTCTCGCTGGTGGCGCCGGGCTGGCGCGGGCTCTCGCTCGACGTGTCGTACTGGTTCAGCAAGGCGATGGACCTGGGCAGCAGCTACACCAACACCGCCCACGACAATGACTCGCGGCTGGGGCGCAGCCAGTCGGAGTTCGAGACGCACAACGACATGCGCGCCGCCAGCACGTTCGACCAGAAGCACGCCTTCCTGTGGCGGGGCGCGTACGCGCTGCCCGCGCCGGCGCGCTCCGGCTGGCTGAAAAGCGCCGGCGGCGGCTGGAACCTCTCGGCCGTGGTGCTGGTGAAGACCGGCATCCCCTTCAACGTCGTTTCCGGCTCGGACGGGCCCGGCTTCGGCAACGTGGACGGAAACGGCGGCGACCGGCCGAACCTGCTCGACCCCGCGGTGCTGGGCCGCACCATCTCGCATCCCGACGTCTCCGAGCGCCTGCTTCCCCGCTCCGCTTTCGCCTACATGCAGCCCACCGACGAGCGGGGGAACCTGGGCCGCAACGTGTTCCGCAAGGGAGGCATCCGCAACGTCAACGCCGCGCTCTCCCGCACCTGGAGCATCCGTCCGGAGCAGCGGCTGACCTTCCGCGCCGAGTCCATCAATTTTCTGAACACGCCGCAGTTCGCCGAGCCCGGCTTCGAGCTGACCAACCAGAATTTCGGCCAGATCACCAACACGCTGAACGACGGCCGCACCTTCCGCTTCCTGCTGCAACTGGGCTGGTGAGAAGCACAGGCATTGCTGCCTGTGCCGGCACAGGCAGCAATGTGCTACTTCTTTCTGCTGCTCTTGATCCAGGTGTAGATGGAGAGAGCGGAGCCAACGATGGAGATGGCCAGCAGCCCGATCACGGCGTAGTACACGGCGGGTGATTCGGCCCAGCGCAGGATCTTGCGGCCGAGGAAGATGGCGGCCACGCCAAGCAGCGAAAAGCGCGCGAACCGCGCCGCGGCGATGATCGCCAGCAGCTTTTTGCGCGGATACTGAAGCGCGGCCACGCTGGCGAGGAATACAGTGAACGGAAACGGCGGCGGCATCATCGCGGCGAACGCCAGCGCCCACCCCGCGCGTTTTTTGATCTTCCGCTTGACGAACTCCACTCGCTTGCGGGGAAATCGTTTATCCAGACCCTCTTCGCCTCCCTTGCGGCTCACGGCATCGGTGATGGCACACCCGATCACCGAGCCGAGCGTGGCCATCAGCGCATAAAAGGGGACGAGCGCGGGCTTTCGCACGCTGAGCGCCACCATCAGCAGGTCGTTCCCCAGCGGCATGAAAAGGATGGACGAGTCGAGGATGCCCAGGCCCAGCAGCCCGAAACCGCCCATTCGCGCGAAGAACAGGTAGAGTTGCCGGACGAGCTCTTTCAAGAGGGTGCTCCGGGCGTTTCTGCGGCGTTACTGGATCACGGTGACTTCGTCGAACAGCCGCGGAGAGAGGTTGATGCCGGACAATCGCAGACGCTCGAGGCAGCGCGGCCGCACGCCGGCGCCGTGGAACTTGCCGAGCACCCGGCCGTTGTCGCCGATGCCGGTGCGCTCGAAAACGAACAGGTCCTGCACGAGCATGTCCAGGTTGTTCAAGCCGATCACCTCGGAGATGTTGACCACCTTGCGGGTGCCGTCGCTCAGGCGCGTGGTCTGCACCACCAGTTGAATCACCGAGGCCATCTGCTGGCGGATGAAGCGGCTGGGCAGGTCGAGCTTGGCCATCATCACCATGGTCTCCAGGCGGCTGAAGGCGTCGAGTGGCGAGTTGGCGTGCACGGTGGTCATCGAGCCTTCGACGCCGGTGCCCATGGCCTGCAGCATGTCCAGCGCTTCGCCGCCGCGCGCCTCGCCCAGCAGGATGCGGTCGGGGCGCATGCGCAGCGCGGTCATCAGCAACTGGCGGCAGGTGATGGCGCCCTTCCCTTCGATATTGGGTGGGCGCGTCTCCATGCGCACCACGTCGTCCAACTGGATCTGCAGCTCGGCGGTGTCCTCGATGGTGATCAGCCGTTCGTTCTCGTGGATGAAGCGCGACATGGCGTTAAGGAACGTGGTTTTGCCCGAGCCGGTCCCACCGGAGATGACGATGTTGAGCCGCCCTTCGACGCAGGCGCCCAGGAACTCGAGCATCGGCGGCGTCAGCGTCTGGTTTTTGAGCAGCTCCTCGTTGCTCAGCACCTTGCGCCCGAAGCGGCGGATGGAAAGCGATGGGCCGTCAATCGCCAGCGGCGGGATGATGGCGTTGACCCGCGAGCCG
>JBKKAI010000186.1:0-2618 GCA_046714815.1 Terriglobia bacterium
GCCACGTTCAGTCTGGCGATGGACGCCGCGACGATCAACGCGACGACCTTTACGCTGGCGCCCGTGGGCGGCGCTGCCCTCACACCAGCGTCGGTGAGCTATAACGCCTCCACAAAGGTTGCCACCTTTACTACATCATCAGCCCTCTTGGCCGATACTTCTTATACGGCGACTATGACCCAGGGTGCCACGAGCAGCGCGGGCGTCGCAATCGGCTGTACCGTTGCATGGAACTTCAAGACAGCAACTACCGCCGCTACCGGTCTCGCACCGGTAAACCTGGGATTGGCCGCCCCGTTTGGGAGTGCGGCTACCGCCGGGGTAACCAACACCGCTACTGCCCCCAATACGACGATTCACGGGAATGTGGTGCTGCATCCAGTTGCAGGCGCTATCTGTAACTCTGTGGCGATTGATGCTGCCGGAGGTTTTGGTCTTTGCGCAGGCTCTCCTCCAACAATCAACGGGAAGGTCCTCAGTCCCTTGTTTACAGAAACAGGAGGAGCCACTTCAGGCGACATCAAGGCCGATTTGCTGGCAGCGTTTCTCAGCATCACTCCCCCGGCCGGGCCCCCGGCCGCCGGTTCACGAGGCGGGGCCACCAGTCTACCGGCCGGCACTACTTTAGGAGCCGCGACGGGGAGCGCGCTCGTGCAGGGAGACAACTACTTCGTTCCTGGCCTGTATCAATCCATCACGTCGATTATGATCACGGGGGATCTCACGCTCGACGCCCAGGGCAACCCGAATGCGGTCTTCATCTTTCAGTCATCGAGTACAGTCGGCACGGCAGCCGGCGCTCCCCTTCCTGCGGTACCCACTCGTATTCTCCTGGTCAACGGCGCCCGGGCTTCCAACGTCTTCTGGCAGGCCGGCAGTTCAGCGACGCTTGGAACGAACACTGAGTGGCAGGGCAACATTCTGGCCGCTGCAGATATCACGATGACCACCGGTGCAACCTCGTGCGGCAGATTGTGGGCCGGCGCGTGGGAGGGCGGGACTGGCGCGTTTGTATTCGACTCTAACGTCGTTTCAGTGCCGGGCCATCCCAGTGCACCCGCCAGTTGCCAGTAAGAAGGCATCACGTGTTCGGTGTGAATGCAGGACCAGTGCCACTTTGGAGAAGAACATGAAATTAGTTAAAACCTTGGGGGCCTTGGGCCTGGTGGGATTCGCGGCAGTCAGCAGCCAGGCCGCGCTGGCGGCTGAATCGGGCTGGTACGGCGGACTGAGCATCGGCCAATCGAGAACCGGGATCCACCACGAGCGGATCGCCGCCCAGGTGGGGGTAGCGGTTACAGGGATCTCGTTCGACGACAACGACGACGACGTCGGCTTCAAGCTGCTCGCAGGCAGGAAGTTCAACAAGAACTTCGCCGTCGAAGGGGGCTACTTCAACCTCGGCGAGTTCGGCTTCACGGCGACTTACCCGGCGGCCAATTCGTTCAGCGGAAACATCAAGCTCCAGGGCCTGAACCTGGATGCGGTCGGCATTCTGCCGTTTACGGAAAAGTTCTCCGCTTTTGGCCGGGTGGGCTTGCTCTACACCCAGGGCAAGGACAGGTTCACGGGCACCAACGCCGGCGCCGGCGTCGCAGCGGCCAACTCCAACCCCAAGAAAAGCGAAGCCAACTACAAGTACGGCGTCGGCCTTCAATATGATCTGACGCGAGCCTTGGGACTGCGCGGAGAGTGGGAGCGTTACCGCGTCAATGACGCGGTCGGCAACAAGGGCGACGTTGACATGTTGTCGGTCGGGCTGGTCTACATGTTCGGCACCAGCGAGCCCGCCCCGCGGGCGGCAACGCCGCCGCCGTATGTGGCGCCGGCCCCGGTCCCGGTCGCGGCAGCGCCGGCCCCCGCCCCGGTGCTGATCATCGTGCCAGTGGCGCGGACTCAGCAATACTGCAGCATTCTCGACATCCAGTTCGAGATCAACAAGAATACCGTCCAGCGCGAAGCCGAGGAGAAGCTCGACGTGTTGGTGACGTTCATGCGGAAGTACCCCGACACCACGGCGTTGATCGAGGGCCACACCGATGAGGTGGGCTCGAGCGGGGACAATATGCGGCTGTCCCAGAGCCGGGCGGACAGTATGGTGAACTACCTGGCGAGTCGCGGCATCGCCCGATCCCGGCTCCAGGCCGTGGGGTACGGAGAGACACGCCCCATCGCGGACAACAGCACCGAGATCGGCAAACGGCTGAACCGGCGGATCAACGCCATCATCGCGTGCGCGACGGATCTCGAGGGGATCGCGCCGATCCCGGCCAGGATCGCCATCGCCATGGAAATGGAGTTCGACGCCCATAGCGCCGTGGTCAGGCCGCAGTACCGTGAGGAGCTGCGCAAGGTGGCGAATTTCATGCATGCGAACCCCCGCGTCACCGCAACGGTGGAAGGACACACCGGCAATCTGCAGGCGACCGCCGCGTTGGCGATGGAAATCTCCCAGCGCCGCGCGCAGAACGTGGTGAATTACCTGGCGAGTAACTTCGGTATCGCCCGTTCGCGGCTTTCCGCAGAGGGATTCGGCCAGACCCGACGTTTCGCCTACAACACCAGCCTGGAGGGACAGCAGGACAACCGCAGGGTCAACATCATCTTCGACTTCCCGA
>JBKKAI010000187.1:0-2550 GCA_046714815.1 Terriglobia bacterium
GGGCCTGCCCACGCTCGAGCGCCGGAACAAGCGCGCCGACCTCGAGGCGCTGCGCCGCCTGGCAGCCGAGCATGAGGCGCATCTGCTCGTAGTGGGGCATCCGCTGCATATGAGCGGGCGCGCCGGCGCGCAGGCCGACGATGCCGCCGCCTTTGCCGGCGAGTTGCGCCGCGCCGCCGGCTGCGAAGTTCTGCTGTGGGACGAGCGCCTCACTACCGCTGAAGCGCAGCGCGTGCTGCGCCAGAGCGGTGTGAGCATCGAAAAGCGCGCCCGCGCCGTGGACCGAATGGCCGCGGTGCTGCTGCTGCAGAATTACCTGGACCACCGTTCCGCGAGTGCTTCCCCGGAGGGAGAGTGAGGAAGGCCCTGCTGCTGGCGTTGCTGGCGCTGGCCGCGGCCGCCGGCTACGCCTTTTACCAGGCCGGCGCGCCCTGGCGCGGCTGGCGGCAGCCGGTGTTCGTGGACATCGCGCCGGGCACTTCCACCCGCGGCATCGCCGCGCGCCTGCGCGGCGCCGGCATCCTCCGCACCGAATGGCCCTTCCTGCTGTTCCGCTACCTGCGCCCCGGCGCCACGCTCAAGGCGGGAGAATACTATTTCGACCGGCCGCTCGCGCCGCTCCAGGTCCTCGACAAGCTGCGCCGCGGCGAGATTTATTATCACAGCCTGCGCATTGTCGAAGGACTCAACATGCACGAAGTGGTGGACGCGGTCGGCGCCAGCGGGCTGGCATCGAAGCAAGACATGTGGGAAGCGGTGCGCGACCCCAAGCCGGCCGCGGACCTCGATCCGGCGGCGGCCAACCTGGAAGGCTACCTGTTCCCCGATACCTACCAGTTCCCGCGCCGAACGACGGCGGCGAAAATCGCGTCGGCCATGATCGCGCGCTTTCGCAAAGTTTACCGCGAGCTGGAAAGCCGCCACCGTCCGTCGCGGCCGGCGCGCGAAATCGTGACCATGGCGTCGCTGGTCGAGAAGGAGACGGGCGTCCTCGGCGAGCGTCCCGTGGTGGCCGGCGTCTTCTACAACCGGTTGAAAAGCGGCATGCCGCTGCAGTGCGACCCCACCGTGGTCTACGCCGCGGTCCTGGCGGGCCGTTACCGTGGGACGATTTATCAAAGCGATCTGAGGCACGATTCGCCGTATAACACGTATCTGAACCGTGGCCTGCCGCCGGGGCCGATCGCCAACCCCGGCCGGGCAGCGATCGAGGCGGCCATGGCGCCGGCAACCACCGAGTATCTTTATTTCGTGAAGAACGAAGGCGGCGGGCACCACTTCTCGATCACTCTCCAGGAGCACTCGCGCGCCGTCAGCGAATATCGCAAGAGGTAGCACCGGCTATGATCTATCGCATCGCCCTGATTCCCGGCGACGGCATCGGCAAGGAAGTGGTGCCGGAGGGCCGCCGCGTCCTCGAGCGTGCCGGCGAGTTGTGCGGCGCACGCTTCGAGTTCGAGGAGTTCGCCTGGGGATCGGAACACTTTCTCGCGCACGGCCGGATGATGCCCTCCGACGCGCTGGAGCGGTTGCGCCCGTTCGAGGCCATTTTTCTGGGCGCTGTCGGCGACCCGCGCGTTCCCGACCACGCCACGTTAAACGGCCTGCTGCTGCCCATCCGGCGCACGTTCGACCAGTTCGCCTGTGTCCGCCCCGCGGTGTTTTACGAGGGCACACAGTCGCCGCTGGCCGGCCGCAAGCCCGGCGAGATTGACTTCGTCGTTGTCCGCGAGAACACCGAGGGCGAGTATTCGCAGGTGGGCGGCCACGTCTACCAGGGCATGGAACAGGAAGTGGCCGTGCAAACCGCCGTGTTCACCCGGCACGGCACCGAGCGCATCATTCGCTTCGCTTTCGATCTGGCGCGGCGGCGCGCGCGCGGGAAGAAGCTGACTTCGGTCACCAAGTCCAACGCGCAGGGCTTTAGCATGGTGTTCTGGGACCGCGTCTTCGCCGAAGTGTCGCGCGATTTTCCCGATATCGCCACCGAATCGCTGCTGGTGGACGCGGCCTGCATGGACCTGGTGCGGCGCCCGGAATCGTTCGACGTGCTGGTGGCCTCGAACCTGTTCGGCGATATCCTGACGGACATCGCGGCGATCATCACCGGCAGCCTGGGTCTGGCGCCCAGCGCCAACCTGAACCCGTCGCGGCGCGCGCCCTCGATGTTCGAGCCGGTGCACGGCTCGGCGCCGGACATCGCCGGCCGCGGCATCGCCAACCCGCTGGCGCAGATTCTTTCGGCGCAGATGATGCTGGATTTCCTGGGCGAGCAGCGCGCCGCCGGGATGGTGGACCGAGCGGTCCGCCGCGTGCTGCGCGACGGCCGCGCGCTCACGCGCGACCTGGGCGGTTCGGCCTCCACCCGCGAAGCCACCGACGCCGTGCTGGAGGAGCTGGGCTACACCCCTGAGCGCATTGCGGATCTGAGATCAAGGAAGGTCATCGCATGACCCAGCACACGCGCGGCACGCGGGCCAGGAGGGAGGGGGCATGACCATCAAGGACAAGGCTGCTGTCGTGGGGATCGGTGCCACGCCGATGTACCGG
>JBKKAI010000188.1:0-3048 GCA_046714815.1 Terriglobia bacterium
GGTCGGACACCCCAAAATCGGTCGTGAACGTCACCAGTCGGTTGGCCACAGGCTTTTTTCTCCTACTCCCAGATTCGCAGGATGATTCGAATGACCATCCGTAAATGATTCAACCTAAACGCTCCACAGGCTGAAGGCCGAAAGTATCGTGCCGTACCTTTAATGTCAAGGATTTGCAGCAAACCCGGCCCGGCAACCGTGGGCCCAGATCCCGCACCATACTGTCATGCATTCTCCAGCCCGCCTGGTGGCGGTCTCCGCACTCCTCCTTGCCCTTCTCACCCTCGCCGGCTGCGGCGGCTCCTTCAGCCAGGATTTGCTGCGCGCCCAGCAGGCGGAACAGCGGGGCAACACGGCGGAGGCGTTGCAGGCCTACGCAAAAGCGCTGGCGCGCATCCCCGCCCGCGACCATCGCACCGCGTCCACCATCCAATTGCGCATCGGCTTGTGCCAGCTCCGCCTGGCGCAGCCCAACGACGCCTTCCTCAGTTTCCAAAAGGCGGTCTTGCTTGACGCCAAGAACCTGGAAGCGCACCGGCGCATGGCCGAACTCCTCCTCCTGGGGGGCGCCACCCAGAAGGCCGCCGAAGAACTCCTGGCCATCCTCAAAAAGGACCCCAATGACGCGGCCGCCATCGGCGTCCTGGGCACCGCTTACGCCAGTGCGGGTGACACCGCCGCGGCCACCCAGCTACTGGAACGCTCTTTTCAGTTGAACCCCGCAGACGCGCAGGTCGCCATCACCCTGGCTGAACTCTACAACCGCGCCGACCGGCCGCACGAAGCCCGCCAGATCCTCGTCCAGTCCGGCGCCAGAAACGGCGGGCAAGGCGACGCCTGGCTCGCCCTCGGACGCCTCGAAGAGCAGGAAGGCCGCGCCGAGGCGGCTGACTCCGCCTACCGCTCCGCGGTGACGGCCGATGACAGCGTCCGCAACAACTTGCGTCTGGCCCAGTTTCTGCAACGCGCCGCCCGCCTGCGGGAGGCCGAGGCAGTCCTGAAACACGTCGACGCCAAGCAGCCCAACGCGCCCTCCATGCTCGCAGATTTCTTCCTTGTCTCCGGACGGCCCACCGCGGCCAGCGCAGTCTATGCCGCGACCCTCCGTCCCCAGCACGCCGCTGACCCTGCGCTGGTTACGGACAACCAGGCCACGCGGAACCTGGTCACGCGCTCCATTGAAGCGCGCGTGGATCCGGCCGGTGCAGACGTGGTGCAAGATGCCCGCGCCGCCCGCCAATTATTGGTGCAGTATCAGGACGACCTCGATCCGGTCACGCGCGGCATCCTGCTGGCGGAGATCGCGCTGCGGGAAAACAATCTTCCCGCGGCGGAGGCCCACGCTCGCGCCGCCGTGCGCCTGAGTCCCACTTCCGTCCCCGCCTTGTTCGTTCTCGGCGCCACCATGAAATCCAGCGGCCGTAAAGCGGAAGCCAAAGCCGCATGGAACGCGGCCTTCCAGGCTGACCCCAGCTACGTGCCCACCCAACTCGCGCTGGCCGCCGAGAACATCGAAGAAGAAGAATGGATCACCGCCGAGGAGCACATCACCCCCGTCGTCCGCGAAGAGCCCGCCAACCTGCAGGCGCTCATCCTCTACGCCCGCGTGCTCGAAGGTCAAATGCGCTGGGATTCGGCTGAGTCCATCGCCCGCCGTGCGCTCGCAGTTGACCCCAGCCATCCGGTGGCCGCGGTCGTGCTCGGCAATGTGTTGTCCGGCAAGCAGCAGTATGGCGACGCCCTCGCCGCCTACCAGCGCGCCCTCGCCGGCGATTCGCAATCCATCCCCGCCTTGAACGGACTGCTGGCCCTCTACCGCAAAGGGAAGCCTACCCGCGCGGCCATCCAGAAGATGGAGAAGGTAGCCTCCGCGCCGCCGGTATCCCCGGCGCTGGTCGAAGTAGCCGGACGGCTCTACCTGGAGCGGGGACTGAAAGTGGACGCCAAGCGCGCCTTGCGGCATTCTCTGGAACTAGAACCTCACCGGGTCAGCGCCGCCCTGGCGCTCATGCAGCTCGCCCTCCAGGAGCGCGACCGCGCCGCCGCCGCAACCTTCGCCGTCACCGCCATGGGACGCACCCGGCCCGCCCTGGCGGAGTTGATTCAAGGCAGGGAAGCGGAGCTGCGCCGCGACCGCGCGAAGGCCATCCGCCACTATGAGACTGCCGTCCGGCTCGGCGAGAGCACGGGAGCTGCCGCCAATAACCTCGCCTGGATCTACGCGCAACAAGGCGTGCGGTTAGACCGCGCGCTGGCGCTGGCCGAACGCGCCAGCGAACTCGATCCCAAGAACCCCGCCATCTGGGGCACGCTGGGCGCCGTGCATCTACGCCGCCGCGATTTCACCGCGGCCACCGAAGCGCTCACCTCTGCGCGGACTCTGAGCGAGACCGCCGGAGCCCCGCCTGCCGCCCGCCGGCAGATTTATCAGCACCTGGCGGAGGCCTACGCCGCCGCCGGCCTGCCCGAACGCGCTGCCGAGATGCACCGCAAGTTGCGCGACTAATGCTCTGCGAATAACGCCGCGCGTAGAATGCTGGGGTGCGAAGTCCGCGCCGCTCTCATCCTGCTCCGAAAAACGCCCGCCTCTCCCTGCGCGACTATCGCCCTGCGGACTTCAAAGCCCTGTGGGAACTCGACCAACTATGTTTTGCGCCGGCGATCGCCTATTCCCAAGCTGAGTTAAGCCACTTCCTGAAGTCTCCCGGCGCCTTCACGCTGGTGGCGGAGGAGGATGGGGTTCTCCAGGGATTCATCCTCACCCACGCGCATCCGCGGCACGGCCACATCATCACCATTGACGTGCGCGCGTACCAGCGGCGGACCGGACTGGGCAGCCGCCTGCTCGAAGCCGCGGAAGGCCGCCTGCGCAGCCTCGAGAAGCCCGCCGTGCTCCTCGAAGTCGCCGTCGATAACCTCCCCGCCATCACCTTCTACAAGCGCCACGGCTTCGCCGTCATCAAGACCATCCCGCGCTATTACAGCAACGGTCTCGACGCCCTCGCCCTGGCGAAGACTCTATCGCCTGGGTAAAGAACGCCTCCGCTG
>JBKKAI010000189.1:0-4615 GCA_046714815.1 Terriglobia bacterium
TGCCCAGGTAGAACGTGGCGATGGCGGTAAGGGCCAGCACGAACGTCACGGCGCCGGGCACACGGTCAACCGGCAGTTCGGTGAGCGGCTCTTTCATGTACATCACCACCACGACCCGCAGGTAGTAATAGGCGGCGATGGCACTGTTGATGCCGGCGAGAACGGCCAGCCAGATCAAGCCGGCATCGAGGGCCGCCCGCAGGATGTAGAATTTACCGAAGAAGCCGCCGGTGAGTGGAATGCCGATCAGAGACAGCAGGAAAATCGTCAGCACGGCGGCCAGCGCCGGCTGGCGGTGGCCTAGGCCGGTGTAATCCTCGATGGAGGTGAAGCGCTCGCCCTCGCCGGCGAAATGGCTTACCACAATAAAGGCGCCGATGTTCATCGCGCAGTACGCGGCCAGGTAAAACAGGACGGCGGCAACGCCCAGTTCCGAGCGCGCGCTGAAGGCCACCAGCAGGTAGCCGGCGTGGGCGATCGAGGAGTAGGCCAGCATGCGTTTGATGTTGTGCTGCACCAGCGCCGCCAGGTTGCCGATAAACATCGAGAGCACCGCCGACAGCCAGAGCAGCCAGAACCAGCCTTCGGCCGGCCGCAACGCGGTCATGAACACGCGCAGGAACACGGCGAAGGCCGCCGCCTTCGGGCCGGCGGACAGGAAGGCGCTGACCGGCGCCGGCGACCCCTCGTAAACGTCGGGCGTCCAGACATGGAACGGCGCGCCGCCGACCTTGAATCCGAAGCCTACAAACATCATCGCCGCCGCCACCGCCGCCAGCGGCCCGGCCTGGTTGTTTTGCAGCGATTCGCGAATGCCGCTCAGGTAGGTGGTGCCGGTGGCGCCGAAGATCAGCGCGATCCCGTAGAGCAGGAAGGCGGTGGCGAACGAACCCAGCAGGAAATACTTCAGCGACGCCTCGCTCGACTTCGGCTCGTTGCGCCGCATCCCGGCCAGCACGTAAGTGGCGATCGAGGAAATTTCCAGGCCGATGAAAATCATCACCAGCTCGACCGAGGCCGCCATCAGCCCCTGGCCGACGATGGAAAGCAGCACCAGCGCGTAATACTCGCCGTGATGAATGCCGTTGCGCTCCAGGTAACTGAAGGACGAGCAGACCACCAGGACGCCGATCAGGATGAACAGGATCCGGAAGAAGATGGCGAACGGGTCATTTTGCACCTGGTTGTTGAATGCCGCTCCGAGGTAGCGCATCTGGAAAACGGCGCCGGCCAGCGCCACCGCCAGCCCTGCCAGCGCTACATAGCCGAGGGCGGCCTTGCGGCGCACCAACGGGTCGGCGACCATGATGGCCACTCCGAAAACCGTGAGGACGGTTTCCGGCAGCAGGCGGATGACCTGGATTCCGTAGTCCATCGTCAGCGATTCAAGGCCGGCAGCCCGGAGCGAAAGCTCCGGGTTGCCGGGCCCCGTTCCGGTAACGCCACGCGCTGGCGTCCCGCCGATGCCTGCTGCAGGATCGCCGCTGTCGCGCCGTCCATCTTCCGGAGGAACAGCGGCGACCCCAGGCCCATCCACAACATCACGGCCAGCGCCGGCGCCAGCACGAACCGCTCGCGCAGGCCGGCATCCGGCAGCGCGCGGTTGGCGTCGGAAACTTCCTGGAAAAAGACCCTCTGGTACATCCACAGCATATACGCGGCCGAGAGAATCACGCCGATGGCCGCGACATACGCATACACGGGACGCGCCTGGTAGGCGCCCAACAGCACCAGGAACTCCCCGACAAAGTTGTTCAGCATCGGCAGGCCGATGCTGGAGAGCGTCGTAAACAGGAAAAATGCGGAGAGCACCGGAACGGGAGTGGCCAGCCCGCCGAAATCGGCGATCAGCCGCGTATGCCGGCGGTCATACAGCATCCCCACCAGCAGGAACAGCGCGCCGGTGGACACGCCATGGTTCAGCATCTGGTAGACCGCGCCGTCCAGCGCCTGCTGGTTGAAGGAAAAAATGCCCAGCACCACAAATCCCAGGTGACTCACCGAGCTGTAGGCCACCAGCTTCTTCATGTCCGGCTGCACCATGGCCACCAGCGCGCCGTAGACGATACCCACCAGCGCCAGCACCACGATCGCGGGAGCGTACTCGCGCGAGCCCTCCGGGAACAGCGGCAGGCAGAAGCGGGCCATGCCGTAAGCGCCCATCTTCAGCAGCACACCGGCCAGGATCACCGAGCCGGCGGTGGGCGCCTCGACGTGCGCGTCGGGCAGCCAGGTATGCAGCGGAAACAGCGGCACCTTGATGGCGAACGCCAGGAAGAACGCCAAAAATAGCCAGCTCTGCTGCGTTCCCTGGGAGAGGAATTTGCCCGACTGCACGCCGGCCAGGATCTCGACGAAGTCAAACGTCTTGGTTTCGTTGTAGATCCAGATGATGGCCACCAGCATCAACACCGAGCCGGCGAAGGTGAACAGGAAGAACTTCACCGCCGCATAGACGCGCCGCGCGTGTCCCCAGACGCCGATGATGAAATACATCGGCACCAGCGAAACTTCCCAGAAGACGTAAAACAGAAACAGGTCAAGCGCCACGAACACGCCGATCATGCCGGTCTCGAGCACCAGGATCAGGATGAAGAATTCTTTGATTCGCGTCTCGATCGAGCGCCACGACGCCAGCACGGCGAGGGGCGTCAGGAACGTCACCAGCATCACCAGCCACAGGCTGAGGCCGTCAATGCCGATGTGAAAACGGATGAGCGGCGTCGCGATCCAGGGCCGGTCCACTTCAAACAGGAAGCCGACGTGCCCGGCGGGAAACAGGATCGCCAGGGGCAGGGAAGCCAGAAACGTTGCGAGCGAGGCGCCGAGCGACAGCCGCCGCACGCTTTCGGCCGAGCGGCCGGGCGTGGCCAGCAGCAGCGCGGCCGCGGCCAGCGGGAGAAACAAGACGATCAGCAAAAGGCCGCCCATGTTGTTATTTCACCGAAAGAAACCGCATGAAGCTGATGACCGCCAGGGCGCCCAGCGCCACCCACACCGCGTAGCTGCGCGTGTTGCCGGACTGGATGCGGCGTACCGAGTCCCCCATTCGGCGCGCGCTCGTGGCCGCGCCGTTCATCGCCGCGTCAATCACGCCCACGTCTATGGCGCGCCACAGCAGGTGCACCGAGCCGGCCACCAGCGGCCGGATGATCACCGCCTGGTAAATCTCGTCCACGTAATATTTGTTGACCAGCAGCCGGTGAAGGCTGCCCAGCGCGGCGGCGGCGCGTTTGGGCAGTTCCGGCCGGCGCACGTAAAGCAGCCAGGCCAGGCCGATGCCCAACAGTCCCAGCAGCACCGCCAGTCCGCTGAAGGCCCGCTCGGTCCCCAAATGCTCGCCGGCCGCGCCGCCAGCCGGAGCGTTACCGCCCGCCGGCAGCCCGGAGGTTACGCTCCGGGGCGTGGGCATCGCTTCGCTCGCGCGCTGGAACACCGGCGCCAAAAACTCCTCGAAGCGGTTGTGCCCGCCAAGCGCGTGCGGCCAGCCGATCACTCCGCCAACCACCGAGAGGACGGCCAGCGCCACCAGCGGGATGGTCATCGAGCGCGGTGATTCATGCGCGTGGTGCGCCGCCTCGCTGCGCGCCTCTCCATGAAACGCCAGGAAGAACAGCCGGAACACGTAGAACGCCGTCATGGCCGCCGTCAGCGCGCCGATCACCCACAGGATCCAATGCCCGTACGGCGAGCCGTGTGGCGTCACTTTCCACAGGATTTCGTCCTTGCTGAAGAAGCCTGAGAAGAGCGGGAAGCCGGCGATAGCCAGCGATGCGGCCAGGAACGTCCAGTAGGTATACGGGATGTGCTGCTTCAGGCCGCCCATTTTGTGCAGGTTCTGCTCGCCGGACATGGCGTGGATCACGCTGCCGGCGCCGAGGAACAGCAGCGCCTTGAAGAAAGCATGGGTCATCAGGTGAAAAACGCCGGCGCCGAATGCGGCGACGCCGCAGGCCATGAACATGTAGCCGAGCTGGCTGACGGTGGAGTAGGCCAGCACGCGCTTGATGTCGGTCTGCACCAGGCCGATGGTGGCGGCGAACAGCGCGGTGAGCGCGCCGACTGCGGCTACCGCGGAGAGCGCCGTTGGCGAGAGCGCAAACAGCACGTTCGAGCGCGCCACCATGTAAACGCCCGCGGTCACCATGGTGGCGGCGTGGATCAGGGCGCTGACCGGCGTGGGGCCTTCCATGGCGTCCGGCAGCCACACGTAGAGCGGTATCTGCGCCGACTTCCCGATCGCGCCGACGAGCAGCAAAAGGCAGATGGCGGTCAGCCCGCCGGCCGCCCCCGGCGGCTCGGACCCCAGGTCCGCGGCGGCCTTGAACACCGGCCCGAACTCCAGGCTGCCCAGCAGCCAATACATCGTAATGATGGCCAGGGTGAAGCCGAAATCGCCGACGCGGTTCACCAGGAAAGCCTTCTTGCCGGCGTCGGCGGCCGACTTGCGCAGGAAGTAAAAGCCGATCAGCAGGTACGAGCACAGGCCCACGCCTTCCCAGCCCACGAACATCAGCACGTAGTTGTTCGCGAGGACCAGGAGCAACATCGCGAACGTGAAGAGGTTCAGGTAGGTGAAGAAGCGGGTGTAGCGGGGGTCATCGGACATGTATCC
>JBKKAI010000190.1:0-4330 GCA_046714815.1 Terriglobia bacterium
GGGGGGGGGGGGCGGCGCCCCCCCCCCCGCCCGCGCTCCCAGGGTCCGGCATGTAATAATCGGCGGCCGGCTGCGTATAGAAGGTTGAGGCCACCCCGAATGGGAACATTCAGCCTGCCAGTCCACGCGAAGCCCACGGATACCTTAGGAAATGCGATGCCCGTGTCACCGGGATTCACCGAACTTTACCAGCGGTACTCCGACACGGTGTACCGCACGGCGTAGCCGGTGACCGGCAACCCGGCGGACGCGGAGGACGCGCTGCAAACGGTGTTCCTGCGGGTCCTGAACCAGGGGGACCGCCTGGACCTGGCCGTGGTGCCCGAAGGGTATTTCCGCCGCGCGGCGACCAATGCGGCGGTGGACATTCTGCGGCGGAGGGTGTCGCGGGCCGAGGGCGAGCTCGACGAAGCCTTGCAGCCGGCGCGGGAAAGCCCAGTGCTGTTGAAGGAGCGGCTGCGGCGGGCGATTGCCGTCCTCGACCAACGCGACGCGGAGATATTCCTCCTGCGTTACGTGGAGGGCTTGTCCAACGGCGAACTGGCGGATATGTACGGGCTGGAGAAGACGAGCATCGCCGTTCGGCTGCACTACATCCGGCAGGAGCTTCAAGCGGAACTCGAGCGTTAATCGGGAGGTCGTGATGTCCCAGCATTCATTGGAGAAGGCCCTGGAAGCGTTGAAAAGCGAGAGTGTCACGGCCGAGGAATCCGCCGCGGCGCGGGCACGGGTGTGGGAGAAGGTTGCGGCCCCGGCCGCCGCCGCGTGCGCCGAGTTCCAGCCGAAGCTGAAAGACTACATCGAGGGCCGCCTGGGCGAAAGCCGAACTCTGCTGATGGAAGACCATTTGGGCCGCTGCTCCCAGTGCCGGCGCGAGCTGGCGGCCACCCGAAGCGAAAGCTCCGGGTTAGCCACCCGGAGCGAGAGCCCCGGGTTGACATTGAAGGGCGAGTCCAAGGTGCTGCCGATGCGGCCTGGCACGCCGGGACCGATGCCTGGACCAGCGTCATGGGCAAAATCTACTCCGCCTCTGTCTGCGCCTCTATCCGCGCCTCTATCTGCAATGTCGCGGCCTCTCTGGAAAACATGGGCCGTGGCGGCAGGCCTGGCGCTGGTGGCTCTTTATGCCGGGCGGCACCGCATTGATTCCCTGCTTGCGCCCGGTGGCCCGCGCCTGACGGTGGAGTTGGTTTCCGGAGAGCTGCACCGGCTGCCGGCCGGCGCGGGTTTTTCGGGCGAGGCGGGAAGAGGCGCCGTCAGCGCCGGCACGGCGCTCGGCGAGGGCGAGGCGGTTCGCACCGGCCCCGGCTCGCGCGCGCTGCTGCGTCTGGCGGATGGTTCCGCCGCCGAGTTGAACGAACGCAGCGAGCTGTTTGTGCGCTCCGCCTGGAGCGGGCAAACTATCCACCTGCGGCGCGGCGACGTGATTGTGCAGGCCGCCCCGCAGCGCCGCGGAAGCCTGCGCGTGCAGACACGCGACTCGCTGGCCTCGGTGAAGGGGACCGTGTTCGCGGTCTCGGCAGGTGTCTCCGGCTCGGTGGTTTCGGTGGTGGAAGGCTCGGTGCAAGTGAGGCAGCCGGGCCGCGAGCGGCTGCTCAAGCCGGGCGAACAGGCGTCCTCGAATCCGGCGCTCGAAGGCCGGCCGGTTCGCGAAGCGGTCTCCTGGAGCAGGGATTCGGAGAAGTACCTGGCGCTGCTGGCCGATTTCGCCAGGCTGGAAAAGCAGATCGCGACGATCCCGGCGCCGGCGCTGCGTACCGAGGCCAGGCTGCTTCAATACCTGCCGCCGAACGCCATCGCCTACGCCGCGTTTCCCAATCTCGGCGGCACGATCCGTACGGCGGTTATCATGGCCCAGCAGCAGGCCGCTCAGAGCGAAACGTTCCGCGAGTGGTGGGAGTCCGACGCCGGCCGGCGCCTGAGGGAGATGGTGGACCGCGCGCAGGCCGTAACCCCGATGCTGGGCGATGAAATCTGTGTCATGCTGGCCAAGAGCGAGGCGGACCGGCGCCATCCGGTCCCGATTGTGCTGGCCGAGGTGCAGGCGGGCCGGCGCGACGCGCTGGCGAGCGCTCTGGCGGCGGTTGTGGCCGCGATTCCGGACGGCAGCGGCGAAGCGCTGCATTATCACCTGACCGATCGCCTCGTGGTGTTTTCGAATACCGCGAGTAATCTGCAGTGGGCGCTGCCGCGCCTGGGCCAGGGCGCATCGGGCCCCTTCGCGAACGAGATCGCCCGGCGGTACCAGCGCGGGGCCGGCTGGCTGCTGGGACTGGACGTCGCGGGCTTTAACCCCGCCGAGCACACGGGACCGGCGGCGGAGGCGGCCGGAGTGGAGCGGATGAAGCACGTTTTCCTCGAGCGGCGCACCAGCGAGGGCGCGGAGGAAAACCATGCCACCGTCATCTTCGAGGGCGACCGCACCGGGATGGCGTCGTGGCTGGCGGCCGGCGGAGCCTCCGGCGCGGCTGAGTATATTTCGAGCGATGCCGTGTTTGCCTTCTCCGCCTCCACGCGCCAGCCGCGACAGGTGTTCGAGGAGCTGACCACGCAGATAGCGAAAATCCAGCCGGACTTCCCGGCGCAACTCAGTGAGCTGGAAACGAAGCTCGGCATCCGCGTGGCCGACGACGTGGCCGCGGCCATCGGGACGGACTTCGCGGCCGCCATCGAACGGCCCTCGCTGCCGGTTCCCGGCTGGATGGCAGCGGTGGTGGTCTACAACCCCGCGGGGCTTGACGGCGTCCTCCGCAGGCTGGTGGACGTGTTCAACAGCCAACCGGAGAATCAGGACAAGCGGCTGGTGATCGAACAGGAGACCGCCGGCGGCCGAGTGTGGAATACTCTGAAAACCGCTGGTTCAGGTATGCCGGGCCTCTCGGTCACCTGGACGTATGACCGCGGCTACCTGGTGGCCGCCGCCGACCGGGCGCTGGCCGCGCGCGCTATTGCGACGCGCGATGGCGGCTTCCCGCTCATCTGGTCCGCCGCGTTCCGGCAGCAGTTGCCGGCGTCCACGCCACTGCATCCCTCCGGTTTTGCCTGGCTGAACACGGGAGGCGCGCTGGCGGGGGTCGCGAGCCTGGTTTCGAACCCGGCTCTGCGGCAACTGGTTGCGGAGCGCGATCCCGTCCTGGTGGTCGTGAACGGAGAAAGGGAACAAATTCACGCCGCCAGTCGTACTCGCTTAACGAGCCTGGTTCTCGATTTGATGACGGCCGGCGCAGCCGCCAGAACCAGTGCAACGGCGTCCGGAACAACCCGATCCACAACCCGACCCACAACCCGACAATGACATCTCCGGTTATCGAGCTCGAGAACCTCAAAGTGAAACTGGGGCGGCGTGAGATCCTGGGCGGGATCTCCTGCCGTCTCGGTGTCTCCGGTGTCGGCAAAGCGATTGGACTGCTCGGTCCGAACGGCGCCGGAAAGTCCACACTGATCCAGACGCTGCTGGGCTTTCACAAGCCGGTGTCGGGGCGCGCCCGCGTGCTGGGCTTCGACTGCCACCGGCAGATGCGGCAGATGCGGTCGCGCATCGGATATATGCCGGAGACCGAGTCGTTCATCGGCAACATGACCGCGGTTTCGTTCCTGCGGCTGATGGGCCAGCTTTCCGGACTGCCGCGGGAAACGGCGCTCGAGAAGGCGCACGAAGTGCTGTTCCACGTGGGGCTGGGCGAAGCCCGTTATCGCCACCTGGACACCTATTCGCTGGGCATGAAGCAGATGGCCAAGCTGGCGCAGGCCATCGTGCATGGCCCCGAGCTGGTGATTCTGGATGAGCCCACGAACGGCCTGGACCCCTCCGCCCGCCAGCGCATGCTGAAGCTGGTTCGCGAGATGAAGGAAGAGCACGCCATGAACGTCGTGCTCTGCTCGCACCTGCTGCGCGATGTCGAGCAGGTCTGCGATGAAGTCGTCATCATGAACAACGGGCTGGTGGTGCACCAGGCGGACCTGGAGGCCGAGCGCCGCTCGAACCGCTGTTTTGTCGAGCTGGAAGTCACCGGCGATGACCAGGCGCTGGGCGGCGCGCTGCGCGACATCGGCGCCGACGGCGTGAGCGAGGGAAACGGGCGCTGGCGCATCGTGCTGCCGCCGCCGGTGGAAGCAGCCGCGTTGTGGGCCCTGCTGGCGCGGCATGGCCTGTACGTGCGCAAGCTGACGCAGCGGCGCGACAGCCTGGAAGAGATTTTCCTGAAAGCCGTCGGGCATATCCAGCAGACGCCCGGCGAACACGCCGTGGGTGGGCAGAGCGCAAGCGCGCAGCCCGCGGGCGTGCAGACTTAGGCCCGGATTATTCATGAACAGGCGCCGAACTTATGGA
>JBKKAI010000191.1:0-3104 GCA_046714815.1 Terriglobia bacterium
GCATCTGCGTGGCGGTGATCACCGGCATCTTCGCGGCGCGCGCGCAGTCAATAATGTGCTTCTGCACCACCGGCACCTTCTCCGGCGGCATCTCCACCCCCAGGTCGCCGCGGGCCACCATCACCACGTCGCAGATCTTGAGGATCTCGGCCAGGTTGTCAATGGCTTCCGGCTTCTCCAGCTTGGCGATCACCGGCGTATTGCTGCCGGCGCGGGCGATGACGTTCTTCACCGCGGCCACATCCTTCGCCGACCGCACGAAAGAAACCGCCACGTAATCCACTCCGTGCTCCAGGCCGAACTTGACGTGCTCCTCGTCCTCTTCGGTCATCGCCGAAATGCGCAGCTTGGCGCCCGGCAGGTTGACGCCCTTGTGCTCGCCGAGGACGCCGCCGTTCAGGACCCGGCAGGTGACATCGTCGCCCTGGATGCTTTCCACCTGAAGCTCGATCAGGCCGTCGGAAAGCAGGATGCGCGCGCCCTTCCGCACGTCGCGGCCCAGGCGCGGATAGCTGATCGAAACGCGCGAGGCGCTGCCCACCACGACCCGGTCGGTGAGCTCCAGGGTCGCGCCCGTGCGCAGATCCACCGGCTTGCCCTGCTTCAGGCGCCCGGTGCGGATTTTCGGGCCGGGCAGGTCCTGCAGGATCGCCACGTGCCGTCTCTCTCGGGCCGCCACCTCCCGGACCATGCGAATCGTCCGGGCGTGCTCCTCGTGCGTGCCGTGCGAGAAGTTCAGCCGCACAACGTTCATGCCGGCGCGCATCAGCGACTGAACAGCCTCCGGGGTCCGAGTTGCCGGCCCCAGGGTGGCGATTATCTTTGCCTGTCTCATTGCTTCCCTCATGGATGGTTCTTATACTGTCAAACGCTCAAACTTCAAAGTCCAAAGTTCAATTCTGGGCTATCATAAGGGTGGGAATTGTCTTCCGGGGGAGGATTTATGCGCCTTCGCACACCTGTTTCAGCCGTCCTGTCGCTCATGTTGGTTTGTCTGGGGGCCTGGGTCCTGGCAGCCCAAACCACTCCACCGGCCCAGAAGCCACAGCAAAAGCCACCCGATGTCACCGGGCCCGAGCGCCCGGTCGGAGAAACGGTGGTGGCGCCGCGCCGCTCCGGCCCTCCCGCCAAGAAGCGGCGGGTCCCGGCGGACATTCCGAAGCCGGGCGAGCAGCCTTTCGCCATCGCGGTGAACGTGGACCTGGTTACGGTGGACGTCTCCATCCAGGACAGGAACGGAAACTTCATCCCCAGCCTCAGCAAGAAGAACTTCCGGGTAATCGAAGACGGCGTGCCGCAGCAGGTCCAGACCTTCGAAGCCAGCGAAGCGCCGATGACGGTGGTCCTGGTGATCGAGTTTAACAACCTGTACCAGCAGTTCTGGAGCCACACCTGGTATCAGACGCTGCAGACTTCGTACGGATTCCTGGAAACGTTGCGCAAGGAGGATTGGGTGGCGATCGTGGCCTACGACCTGCGGCCCGAAATCCTGCAGGACTTCACCCAGAACAAGCAGGCGGCGTACGCCGCGATGCAGCGGCTGCGCTTCCCCGCCTTCTCCGAGGCCAACCTGTTCGATACGCTCGACGACGTGATCTCCCGGCTTTCCGACGTGGCCGGCAAGAGGGGCATCGTGCTGATCTCCACCGGCATAGACACCTTCAGCAAGATCACCTACGACACCATTCTCAAGAAGGTGCGCGCCGGCGAGGTCCCCATCTACCCGATCGGCTTGATGCAGATGATCCGCGAGTTGTATGATGCCCGCGGCTGGATCGGCCCCATCCAGCGCATGGATTTTCTGCAGGCCGACAATGCGCTGCGCACCTTCGCCAGTTACTCGGGCGGGCGCGCCTTCTTCCCGCGCTTTGAGGGCGAGATGCCGGGCATCTTCTCGACCGTCAGCGCCCAGATGCGCAACCAGTACACGCTCGGTTACGTGCCCAGCAATACGGTCCGCGACGGCAAGTTCCGCAAGCTGAAAGTGGAAGTGGTGGACGACGCCGGCAACGTGCTCAAGATCGTGGATCAGAAGGGCAAGGACGTGAAATACACGATCTACGCGAAGAGTGGCTACAACGCGCCGAAGGGCGAAGCCGTCGTCGTCCAGTAAGCGTGGCAGAGGCGTTCCTGCCTGTGCCGGTTTTCGGGTCCGGGCAACGCAGGCACAGGCAGGAATGCCTGTGCTACTTCGGCGGCTGCCTTAACACCGGGTAGAACTGCACAAAGACGTTGTCGCGATCGGCGTGCTGCTTGTGGCAGGCAAAGCAGCGGTCGTTCGGAAAAGCCTCAGCCGAGCCCGCGCCCGGCTGGAAGGTGAAGTAGGCCCAACCCTCTTTGAATCGCCGGCTGTCTTTCACGGCGGCGGAAACACCGGCCAGGCGGTCTTCAAAATGGCCTTCCCGGTTGATGGATGCCTGGGAACCCGCGGTCCGCGTCTCGAGCACCAGGATGGTTCCCTCGGGAAATTTCCCGGTTCGCTCGAAGTCATCGAAGGCCGCCGGATGAATGTAGGTGTTGTGGAAGTTCTGCCGGGCCGGACCTTCCTCCTTGTAGCTCATCGCGAAGGACGCACCGACAAAGACCCACCGGTGGTAGTTCTGCGGCCGCAGCAATCGCTTGTCGCTCGTAAAGCGCGGATCGGCCGCGAGACAAACGGTTGCGGCGAAAAGCAGTCCCAAAGCCGAAGCAGCCAGGCGCATCGCACCCTCCTCGTAGTGTGAGACGAACCTACCGCCGGATACGCGGCGTTGTCAAGCTGTCGTTGCGGCCGTGCCGTTGCGGCCGGGAGCGGAGTTTTGGTTCATGATGTCTACCTGCATTTGAGTTAATATCCGCCTCCTTACCTAAGTTCATGTCCCGCATTCTTTGCATTGATGACAACAAGCACGGCTGTTTCGCCCGCCAGTCGGTGCTGGAGGATCGGGGGCATGACGTGCAGGTGGCGCATACCGGGAAAGAGGGGCTGGAAAAGTTCGCCGCCGGAAAGTTCGACCTGGTCATCGTGGATTACTTCATGCCCGGCATGAACGGCAGCGAAGTCATCCGCAAGATTCGGGAGTTGAACACGCGTGTCCCGATCATCATGCTGTCGGGGTACACGG
>JBKKAI010000192.1:0-11158 GCA_046714815.1 Terriglobia bacterium
GACCTGAACGGTTCGCGCCCCGCTGCCTTCGGCTCCCTGCGTGTTTGTGATGACCCCGAAAGAGGTTGCGGAAACATTCAACGCCGGGATGCCAAAGTTCGGATGATTGAACAGGTTCGTGAAAGAGCATTCCATCTGGAAGTAGGTTCTTTCCTTGACGAAGAATTTCTTCTGCAGTTTCGCGGATACGGTTTTCGTTCCGGGGCCAACCAGCAATCCCGGACCCACCAGTCCAAACCGGCCGATGTTGCTCGCTGGAATGACGAAAGCATTGCGGTCGAACCAGCGGGCGATCGTGCGGCCGGAGCCGATACTTCCATCGCCGGCGCCGGCATAGTCAGGCCGGTCATTGGCGCGGGAATCCACATTGGTGCCGCTGGGGTCGGTGCGGCCGCCGGTGATCGGCGTCAGGAATTGCCCAGTCTGGAAGAGCAGCACGCCGGAAAGCTGCCAGCCGCCGACCAGTGCGTAACCGACACGCCGCCCGCCGGTCTGGCCTTTCCAGGCGTTGGCCACAGGAAGCTCGTAACTGAAAGAGGTGAGCCAGCGGTGCCGCCGCGTCGGCGACACATTTCCGTAGTCCAAACCCAGGTTGAAGCGGTCGGTGGGCACCGCGCCGTTCTCGCCTGCGAAGCCGGTGCTGTTGGAGCCGGTGGCATTGCTGAGGTTTTTCGACCAGACCCAGGACGTCTGGAAGAACAGCCCGTGGGACAAGCGTTTCTGGACTTCCGTCTGCAGGCTGTTGAACTTTGCGGACGCTCCTGTGTCACGGCTGTACACAATCGCCCAGTTGGGGTAGGGACGGGAAGCCCGTGCGGCAGTGTAGCCCACCGTGTTGGGCCGTACCTGGTTGAGATCCGGACTGTTGAACAGCTTCAAGCTGTGGGACCCGGTGTAGGTGATGCGCAGGCCGGTGTTCCATCCCAGGTCACGCTCGAGGGTGAGGTTCCACTGTTGAGCATAAGGGTCGGGCCCGCTGAATTCGTTCCCGCGGCGAAAATCCGCGGTGCCGATGGATCCGATCGTCCCCAGGCCGGACAGGAACGGGCCGGGGAACTGGAACTGCGGGACGCCGTTCACCAGCCGGTTATCGAAGGTGCGGGTGTCGGAGGTGTGAATTCCCACCAGTGAATAGAACACCGCACCGAGGACCGTCACCGAGTAAACGCCGTAGCCGCCGCGGACGACGGTACGGTTACCAAACGGCCGATAGGCGAACCCGATGCGGGGCGCAAAGTTGTTCTTGTCGGAAAAACGCAGCGTCCGCGGCAGGTTCGCTTCTTCCGCGGTGATGATCGGCGTGCTGCCAATGGAGGCGCGGAATCCCGGGGCGGTCAGGCGAAGCGATTCTTCGTTGGGGACTACGACGCGCCCGCCGGGGAAGTCGCGATCAAAGTTCGCCAATTGCAGCGTCTTGTCCCAGAAGGGCGGATGGTACTCATAGCGGACGCCGTAACTGAGCGTCAGTTTCGGGCTGACCTTGAAGTCATCCTGCGCAAAATACCCCTGGTGGTAGGTGTGGCCATCAATGTCCGGGCCGGTGTTGGCCAGGCGCGTCCGGTTCGGATAGCCGAGCAGGAAGTCGGCCATCGGATTGCCCGAGAACACTCCGTTAAAGCGATATTCGCCGAGATCATCCCCGGAGAAGAACGATACGTTATCGGTGAGCCGCAGACGGCGGATGTCGGCGCCAAGCTTCAGCGTATGACGGCCCTTTGTCCAGGTGATGCTGTCAGTAACCTGCAAGGTCCGGCTGATCTGGGAAAAGCCGCGGGACTTACCTGTGCCGGTGAGCCCGGTGATTCCGATGTCGGGGACACTGGCGACTTGCGGCAGGTCCGGGCGAAGACCGGTGATGCCCAGTTCCCGCACCAGCGCCGGCCCGTCAAAACTCTTGCCGCCGATTCCCCAGTCCACGCCGCGTAGCCAGTCGGAGAATCCCACGCGCAGCTCATTGACCAGCGTGGGCCGGATGACGTAGTTGTGCGCAATCACCCAGGTACGTAAGTCCTCCGGCAGGATATTGTCGCCCAAAGTGGTAAGTGGGACCGGAGAAACCCGCGACACGTCCTTGTAGGAGTAACGGGCAAAGATATTCTGTTTATCGCTGAAGACGTGGTCCCCGCGAAGGTCGAACTGGTCATTGTTGTTGGCCGCCGCCTTCTGCAGACGATAGTTGGTCGAGGCGATCGAGTTGCCCGGCACGGTCTGGCGGGGATACAGCCGATCGAGAATCCGCGCGGATACCGGGCTGATGCGGTTGGCAGGGATCACGTTGCCGGCAAACGGCTGCCCTGTGAGGGGATCGCGGATCGTAGCGGCAACGCTCGAAAGATCGCCGGTCCTGTAGCTGTCGGGCGGCACCGTGATGTTGATCTGGCTCTGAGCGCGGTACTTCAGGCCCTCAAATGCGCCAAAAAAGAAGGTCTTGTTGCGGAAAACAGGCCCACCCACGTGGAAGCCGTAATCGTTCGAGATCTTGAACGGCGCTCCCTGGCGAGTGGAGAAGAAATCGCGGGCATCAAAAGCGCCGTTCTGGTGGTACCAGTAAACCGAGCCGTGGATCTCGTTGGTCCCACCGCGCGACGTCGTGGTCACGTCTCCGACCTGGGCAAACTCGGCGTTGTTGCTGATCTGGCTGACCTTGATTTCATCAATCGAGTCGGCGGACGGGAACATCTCGGTCAGGATGCCATTGCTGCGGACATTGATGGTGGAGATGCCGTCCACCGACGCGGTGGCCATGAAGGGCATGCTGCCGGCCAGCGACAGCGAGCCGCCGCCGGAATCGGTCTGGACGCCGGGAGCCAGCGCAATCGCCGCGAAAATGGAGTTCGTGCCGCCGGCGCGGAAGTTCACCGGCAGGTTCTGGATTTCATTGACAGACTTCGAATCCACGATGGTCGGGGCATCGGTCGAAATCACCTGCCGCGCGGTGGTGACCAGCACTTCGGTGGCGGTTTGCGCCACCTGGAGCTGTGTATCCACGCGCACGATCTCTCTCGCGCGCAGGATCACATTCTGGGTGAGCGACTTGCGAAAGCCGCTGCTTTCCACGGCCAGGTCATAAGTGCCGGCCTCCAGGTTCACAACGGAAAAATTGCCGGCCGCATCGGTGCTCACCGGACGGGATTCGCCGGTGCCTTTATTCGTAGCCGTAACGTTGGCGGACGCCACCACTGCCCCGCTCGGGTCCGTCACCGTGCCACGAATCTCGCCATAGATGGACTGAGCGGCAGCCGGCGGCGCCGATGCCGCCAGGACCACCAGCGCCAGCGTGCAAACATAGATCGCGCGTTTCATCAGATGCCTCCCATCAAGCAGTGGCCGCAGCCTGTCGCGGCCGGGTTGATTTCCGAGTGACCAGTTACGATTTGAAAAAGAATGTCTCGAATCGAAACGCCTGTCAAGAAAAAGCGGTTCGCGACCGGGCGCGGCTGTTGAAAACAGCAGATTCTTCGCTCCGCTCGGAATGACATGATGGGCGCTCGGAAAGACATTATGGGCCGTTGTCTACCGATGAGAAATCATCACTTGCTCAATGGACTGGGGCAAAGCGTGCATCTCGCTGCGGGAGAAGCCGGCGCTGCGGAACATCCCGTCGAGTTCGGAAAACGTGTAGGCGTCGCCCGAAGGCGTCGAGCCCAGCATCATGATGCTGAAGGCCGCCACCATCGGTGGTGAAACACGATCCTCATTGGGGATGAACTCCAGTGTGACGGCTCGGCCACCCGGTCCCAGCGAGGCGTGAACCTTCCTCAACAGCATTTCACAAGTCGGCGCATCGAAGTGGTGCAGGAAGTTTGTCAGGAGGGCCAGGTCATACCCATCGCCAAAGTCGGCCTCGAAAGCACTGCCGGGGATGGTTGTGTAACGGCCGGCGACGCCTGCCGCGAGCGCATTCTCTCTGGCTACGCTGAGGACGTTGGGCCAGTCCAGCGCCACGATTCTGGCATTGGGGTTCTGGCGGGCAATAGCGATGCCGAACAGGCCGTGGCCGGCGGCGATATCGAGGACCTGGCATGGGTGGCCGGAAGCCGCGCCGACCAGGCCGGCTATGGCGTCCGCCGGGCCGGCCATCATCGGCGCCATGGCCCGGGCAAACTCCACCCAAACGGGATGTTCCGGCGCCACCGTGCCTTCCTCGGTTCGGGCCGTACCGCCCTTCCGAACCGCCGCAGCGAGGTCCTTGAAGTTATCCGTCAACATCGGTGAAAGCAGAAAGTTGACCGCCGCGCCAAGGTAGGCCGGCGAGCTACGGTCGAGAAACGTCGCGGAGTCCGCCGTTAGCCCGTAGCGGTCCCCTTTTTTTGTCAAGAACCCGATCACCACCAGATAGTCCAGCAGGATCCGCGCTCCGCGCTCGGCGGCCCCGCAGTGCCCCGCCACGTCACGAGCAGTCTGCCGGCCGGCGCCGATCGCGGTGAATACGCCCAGATCCAGCGCGGCTTTCAGCGCGGCCGTTCGCTGGTAGGCGTTCGCGGTTTCGAAGAAAAGTTCGGGGGTCGGAGCAGCTTGACCCTCTCCTGGTGTTCTCGCCGGTGTTGTCGCCATTGATGGCCTCCGGGGTCAAGAATAAACCGGCCCGCTGGAAAACGGCAACCCTGCTATTGCGCCATGTTCGCAGCCGCTGTTACGATGGCCGGTTCCGGGCGCCTATGACAAACAAACCGAAAGTGCTGGTTTCGCGAAAGATTCCGCGCAAGGGCGTCGAAATGCTGGCGCAGCATTTCGACCTGGATGTGAACGACAGCGACCGGCCGCTGGCCCCCGAGGAGTTGCGCGCCAGGATGGCGGGCCGGCAAGGACTGGTTTGCCTGCTCCAGGACAAGATCAATGAAGAGTTCCTGGAAGCCGTCCCGGGGTTGAAGATCGTTTCCAACGTGGCCGTGGGTTTCGACAACATAGACCTGGCGGCGACAACGCGTCACGGAGTTATGGCGACGAACACGCCGGAGGTGCTCACCGATACCACCGCTGACTTCGCCTTTGCGCTGCTGATCGCCACCGCTCGCCACGTGGTTCCGGCGGACCGCTTCATGCGGGAGGGCAGGTTCACCGAGTGGAGGGTAGACCTGTTTCTCGGTCAGGATGTCCATCACGCCACCCTGGGAATCTTCGGGATGGGACGAATTGGCCGCGGCCTGGCCCGCCGGGCCCGGGGATTCGACATGCGCCTGCTTTATTTTGACGAAGTGCGCCAGCCGCTCGAAGTGGAGCGCGATCTGGGCCTGGAGTTCGCGGATAAAGAACAGATCCTGCGGGAGGCCGATTTCGTCAGCCTGCATGTGCCATTGATGCCCACGACCCACCACTTGATCGGCGCGGCTGAGCTGGCCTTGATGAAGCCCACCGCGATCCTGGTGAATACGGCGCGGGGACCGGTGGTGGATGAGCAGGCCCTGGTGGACGCTCTGAAGAATGGCCGGATCGGCGGGGCCGGGCTGGACGTGTTCGAGTTCGAGCCAAGGGTCCATCCCGACCTGCTGAAACTGGAGAATGTCGTCGTGGCGCCACACATTGCCAGCGCTTCGTTCGCGACGCGGGAGCGCATGGCCACGCTGGCAGCCGAGAACTGTATTGCCGGCCTGACCGGAAAAACGCCGCCGAATCTGTTGAATCGCGATGTCTTGAAGGCCGGCGGTTAGGCCATGCGGGAGGCGCTGCGCCGAATCTTTCTGGAAGCGTTGCGGGACTTGGACCTGCCTCGGCGGATCGGGGCACGCGTCTCGGCCGCCGGATCGGTGCTGGACATAGACGGCGACTTGTACGCGCTGGACCAGTTCCGCCGGATTCACGTGATCGCCGTCGGAAAAGCCGCCGCGGAGATGGCGGCGACACTCGACGAACGGATAGGAAGGGGGCGCTTCGGCGGCCTGGTGATTGCCGGCGCTTCGCCGCCGCTTAGGTTGCCCAATACCCGCTACATTCTGGGAGGCCATCCTTACCCAAACGCAGGCAGCCTCGAAGCGGCCGAACAGGCCCTGGCCCTGGTTCGAGGATGCGATGAGAAAAGCCTGGTGCTGTATCTGATTTCCGGTGGAGGCTCGGCGCTGATGGAGAAGCCGCTTTTTGACGACATCTCGATCGAAGATGCCGCCGAGTTCAACCGTGTCCTGGTTACCTGCGGAGCCAACATCTACGAAATGAATGTGCTGCGGAAGCATTTCTCCGGGGTCAAAGGCGGCCGGCTGGCCGTGGCGGCGCATCCGGCCAGGCAGGCGACGATTTATGTTTCTGACGTCCCGCCGGGTAAGACTTCCACCGTCGCCAGCGGTCCGACGCACCCGGACGAATCCACTGTCGCCGAATGCGTGGAGGTGTCCGAACGCTATGGCCTCCGGCCGCGCCTGCCGCTGCCTTACCGCCGGCGACTCGAGTCGGCGGCGGTGGCCGCGCGGGAGATTCCGGAAACGCCCAAGCCGGGCGATCTCCGCTTTGCCCACAGCCGCTTCTGCGCAGTGCTTTCGAATGCCGATGGCGTTTCGGCGCTGTTGCACCTGGCGCGGCAAAGCGGGTGGCTGGCCGAGGCCGACCTTTCCTGTGATGATTGGCCGCTGGAGCGCGCGGCCGACTATCTGCTCGCAAGACTCAAACAACTGCGGCAGAAGCACGGTGCGCCCGTTTGCCTGGTCAGCGGCGGCGAGTTGAGCTGTCCGGTGACCGGCGAAGGAATCGGCGGCCGGAACTTGGCTTTCACGCTTTACTGCGCGATCCGCATTCAGGGCGAAGACCTCGCCGTGCTCAGTGGCGGAACCGATGGGATGGACGGGAACAGTCCGGCGGCGGGCGCGGTCGCCGATGGCACGACGGTGGCCCGCGCGCGGCAACTGGGCGCCGATCCATCCGAGGCCCTGCGCCGCAGCGATTCGTATACTTTCTTCGCCGGACTGAACGATGCGATCGTTACCGGTCCGACGGGCAATAACGTAAGGGACCTGCGCGTCCTGGTGGCTGCTTAGACAGCCGGAGACGCGATTGGAAAAGGAGACGACGATGCAACTTGGATTTATCGGCCTGGGTATCATGGGAATGCCGATGGCGCGACACCTGTTGAAGGCGGGCCATCCCCTCACCGTTTTCAGTCACACGATTGCGAAGGCGCAGGAGCTCGGCAAGGAAGGCGCACAGGTGGCGGCCTCACCCTCCGACCTGGCTTCGAAATGTGACCTGGTTTTTCTCTGTGTTGGGGAATCGAAGCACTCCGAGGAAATGAACGTGGGGCCACAGGGCCTGATCCATGGCATCCGCAAAGGCGCGGCCGTCGCCGACTGCAGCACCGTTTCGCCTTCGCTAAGCCGGCGCCTTGCGGCGCAGTTCGCCGAGCGAGGCGCCCATTATCTCGACGCGCCTTGTACCGGCAGCAAGGCCGGCGCCGAGGGAGGCAATCTCACGTTCATGGTCGGCGGCGATCCCCAGGTGTTCGACCGCGTGAAGGAATATTTTCTGCCGATGGGCAAGAAGCTGTACTACGTGGGCTCCAACGGAATGGGCCTGCACGCCAAGCTCACGCAGAACCTGGTGCTGGCGCTGACCTTCCAGGGAATGTGCGAGGGTTTTGTGTTGGCGTCCAAGGCCGGCGTCTCTCCGGAGCTGATGTACGACATCATCCAGAACAGCGCCGCGCGCGCCGGTATTATCGAGTACAAGAAAAACGCGGTTTTTAACGGCAAGTGGGACACCAACTTCTCCCTGAAGTGGATGTACAAGGACATCACGCTGATGCTCGAGTCCGGCCGCGAGCTCGGCGTGCCGCTGCCGGCCCTGGCCGTCGTGCACGAGCTATTTGGCGCCTCCATCGCCCGCGGCCACGGCGAAGAAGATTATGCGGCGGCCATTACTCTGCTGGAAGACTGGGCCGGTACGCAGGTTCGCGTCAAGGCTGGGGGACAGGCGGGCGGCGACTAATTGCGGGAGTGAAGCGGCACGACGTCCGCCAGCCGCTGCAATAACCGGAACAGAGGCGCCGGCGGCGGCGGGGCGGCGAAATCCAGGTTGACGCTCAATTCCAGGTGTGGCGACTCGGGGCTGAGCAGCAGGCGCTCGAGCTGTAACGGCTGAAGGCTCAGCATGGATCGAATCAGCTCGCGGTATTTCTGCACGACGCCCTGGTCCGACGTCAGGACATACACCCCGAGGCGATGCGTCTGAACGCCCGGCGTTTCACTGAAACCGGGCGGGGAATCAGCCGGCGCCAGCGTCCAGCGCTCACTGGCAACCTCGGCGGCAAATCGGGGAGGGAAGTCCAGGTCGCAGCGCAGGGTGACATGGTCGGGCCGCGTTCGGGCGCCCAGGTGCGCATGCACTGAAGCGGCATAGAGGCGATTGTTGTCGAGATCGAGCGTTGCGAACAAGTCCGTCGGCCCCAGCCAGCGCGTGCCCAGCACGCGTCCGCGCCCCGCCAAGCCCGTCTGCAGCCAGGTTACGACTTCCAGCGCCCGCCGCCGGCGCGTCTGCACCAGCGAAAAGTACCAGACCAGCAGCGCTGTGAACCCCAGTACCGGGATCAAGAAGAGCAAAACGCCCGCCACAGATACATAGTAGCACCGAATGACCCGGCAAAAGCAATGGGCCAATCCGGCCCATCCGTTGAGCCGGGTAAGAAGGAGGATGCATGCCCAGGACAAAGCCGACACTGGCCCAGGCCCAGTTCTTCCTGGTGTGGGAGCGGATCAAGCCGTTCGCCGGCGGGATTCGGGCGCACCTGCGAAACCCACACATTTTCGAGAACCTGGAGTCGGCCACCCGACGCTATGAAAAGTGGGCCGAACGAAGGGCGCCGGGCTATCTTGGCGTGGTGCGCGCGCAGATGAAGCCGCTGCGCAGCGAGCCGGCGGCAAGGTGAACTCGCGCCTGGCTAGAGTTAGAGCAGGGATTTTACGCGGCCGCCATCCACCTGAAGGCTGACACCGGTAACGTAACCGGCGCGCTCCGAGCAGAGGAACGCCACGACCGCGGCAAACTCCTCGGGTCTTCCCAGCCGCGCCAGCGGAATGTCCCGCATCCAGCCGTCAAAGATGGCTTCGCGCGACACACCCGCGGCCAGGGCCTGCACACCGGCCATTTCTTCCAGGCGGTCGGTGAGAGTGTAGCCGGGACACACATTGTTGACCGTGATGTTGTCCTTGCCGAACTCGTTGGAAAGCGTCTTGGCCAGTCCCGTCACCGCGGCGCGCACGGCATTTGAAAGCATCAGGTTGTCAATCGGCTGTTTAACCGAGATGGAAGTGATGGTGACCAGGCGGCCCCAGCGCCCGCGCTGCATGTAGGGCAGCGCCTCGCGGGCCAGTGACACCGTGCTCATCAGGTTCAACTCGACGGCGGCCAGCCACTCTTCCCGGCTGATGTTGAGGAAGGTCTTGGCGGGAGGTCCGCCGGCATTCGTGACGCAAATGTCAATCTGTCCGAAACGCGCCGCCGTGTCGCGGACAAAGTCACGCGTCTGCTCCGGCTGGGTCACGTCAACGGCGCGGTGAAACACCTCGACGCCGTGCTTCTCCGCGATTTCCGAGGCGGCGGCCTCGACCGCGGCGGCGTTGCGGGAACACATGGCCAAGCGCACCCCTTCGGCGGCCAGAGCAGCCGCCACTGCCTTTCCCAGACCGCGGCTGGAAGCGGCCACGATCGCCACGCGATCCCGAATTCCGAGGTCCATTGTCAGCCCCGCAGATAGGCGTCGGTCCCGTTGAGCCAGTCCTCGCGGATGGGGCTGAAAACGTCCAGATCCACGGTGTCCTCCAGCGCGACGGCCGAATGAACGACATGGGACGGGATCACCAGGATTTCTCCGGCGCGGACCACGATTTCGACGAAGCGTTGGGAACCCTGCTGTTGAACCTGGAACTGCATTGCGCCCTCGATGACGTAACTCAACTGCTCGCTTTCGTGGGAATGGGCCGGAACAATCGCGCCCTTCTTCAGATACACCTGCGCAATCATCGCCCGTTTGCCCGAAACCACCTGCCGGGCCAGCAGGGGGTTGAGCTGTTCGCGGGGCACGGTCTGCCAGGACAGATGTTCGCAAGTCGCGGCTTGTGCTTCTTGGTCCATGCCGGAGATGATAAACGGGGTTTCAAGGCCGGTGTAAAGTTTTGTATACTACGGAGCCTGTGGTCTGGGCGGCGCCCCCACCCGCCATTCCCAGACGCGTCTGAAACAACCGTCCAACCTGGGAGCCTTTTGCGCCTATGCGGGTTCTGATCACTGGAGGTGCCGGTTTCATCGGATCGAATTTCATCCGCTTCCTCCTTCAAGCCCATCCCGAGTATCGCGTTGCCAACCTGGACAAGCTGACGAATGCCGGCAACCTGGAGAACCTTGCCGATCTCCGCGGTTTCGGCGCCTACAGCTTTGTCCGCGGCGATATCTGTGACAGCGAGCTGGTCGGAAAAATGATTCGGGAGGCCGACGCCGTGGTGCATTTCGCCGCGGAATCGCACGTGGACCGAAGCATCGCGGACACCTTGCCCGTGTTCGAAACCAACATCCGGGGCACGTACACGCTGCTGGAGTGCGCCCGCCGCGCCGGGCTGAAACGTTTTGTCCACGTGTCCACCGATGAGGTCTACGGCTCGATTCCAGAGGGGCAGTCCGCCACGGAGAGTTGGCCGCTTTCTCCGGCCAGCCCCTATTCGGCGGCCAAGGCGGCCTCCGATATGCTCGTGCTCGCTTATGCGCGCACTTACGGCCTGCCGGCGGTCATCACCCGGGCCTCGAACAACTACGGCCCGAACCAGTTCCCGGAGAAGTTCATTCCTCTGATCATCGGCAACGCTCAGGAAGACCGGGATCTTCCGCTTTACGGAGACGGCCGCCAGATGCGCGACTGGCTGTACGTGGAGGACCACTGCCGCGCCATTGATCTGCTGCTGCATCGAGGGGAACCGGGCGAGATTTACAACATCGGAGCTGGGGAAGAACGCACCAACCTCGAAGTGGCGCATACCGTTCTCGACCTGCTGAAGAAGCCGCAGTCGCTGATTACCTTTGTCGCCGACAGGCCCGCGCACGACCGGCGCTACTCGCTGGACTCGTCGAAGCTGCGCGACCAGCTCGGCTGGAAGCATCGGGAGAGCTTCGAGCAGGGAATTCGGAAGACCGTCGGCTGGTACGTGGCCCATTCCGAGTGGGTGGCCAGAGTGCGGGATGGCGCCTACCG
>JBKKAI010000193.1:0-6083 GCA_046714815.1 Terriglobia bacterium
TCCCGCTGATCCTCTACGCGATCATCGCCAATGTCCCCATCGAACAGATGTTTCTGGGCTGCGTGATTCCGGGAACCGTGATGCTGGCCGTGATGGCGGCGTGGGGAATCCGTCAGGACCGCCAGCCGGCATCCGAGCGGCCTGTTTTCAGCGTTACTGAAGCGCGCCGCGCCATCTGGGACGCAAAGTGGGAATTACTGCTGCCGGTGGTCGCGCTCGCCGGACTGATGGGCGGATTTGCAACGCCGGTGGAGGCCGCGGCGCTGGCCGCTGTCTACGCCTTCGTGATCGAGACGTTCATCTATCGGGATCTGAAAATCGCGCGCGATCTGCCGCGGGTCATGGCCGAATGCGGGTTGCTGATCGGCGGGGTGCTGCTGATTCTGGGTGTCGCCCTGGGCTTTACGAACTACCTGGTGGATGCCGAGGTTCCGGCCCACGCCGTCGAGTGGGTGACCGGCGCGGTCCATTCCCCCATCGTCTTCCTGCTGCTGCTCAATATTTCCCTGCTGCTGGTGGGAGCGCTGATGGACATCTTCTCGGCGCTGCTGGTGGTGGTGCCGTTGATTGTGCCGCTCGGGGAGGCGTACCACATTGATCCGATCCACCTGGGGATCATTTTCCTGGCGAACCTGGAGCTCGGATACCTGATGCCGCCGATGGGAGAGAATGTGTTCCTGGCTTCCTACCGCTTCGGAAAGCCGATCCCGGAAGTCTCGCGCTCGATTATCCCCGTCCTTCTGGTGATGCTGGTGGGAGTGCTGCTGATTACTTATTGTCCGCCGCTCACCACGGCGCTCCCACGCTGGCTCGCCCGCTGACCGCCTACGAACGCATGACCCGCATTTCGTTCCAACTGTAGGGGATCTCTTTGCCGCAGCTCAGGCACACCACGTACGTCTTGGGAAGCGCCTCCGCCTTTCTGTTTTTTCCGCCGACGGTGATGGGGAACGACATCTTCACGTGGGAGCAGCCGTCAATCACCCATGAAAGCAGAGCACTCATGGTCGAACCTCCTTTTCCTCGGGCGCTATGGAGCAATTTCCGTGCCAAGGCGGGGGACAGTCCCGGAATAGGCGCCAAACGTCTGAAAAACCAGTTACTTGCGGAGACGAGGGGGACTCTGAACTGGTCGGACCAGCAGCACGGGCAGCTAATGATTTATGGTATCAAAATGGAATGTCGTCGTCGGTGATCTCGGGCGTGAGGCCCTCGTCCATGGCTGCGGCGGCGGGCGACGTGCCCGGCGTTGCGGGGCGGGACTGACCCTGGGGCGCGCGGGCCGCGCTGCTCTCTTCCCCACTCGAGCCACCCGAGCCGCGCGAGCCCACCAGCCGCACCTGCTCGGCGACGATGTCGGTGGAGTAGTGCTTGTTGCCGTCCTTCCCTTCCCAGGTGCGCGACTTGATGCGTCCTTCGACGTAGATCTGCTTCCCCTTGATCAGGTACTTGCTCAACGACTCGGCCGTCTTCCCCCATAGCACGATGTTGTGCCACTCCGTTTCGTCTTTCAATTCGCCGTTTTTATCTTTGTAGCGGCGATTGGTCGCCAGCGAGAACTTCGAGACCGCCTGCCCGGAAGGAAGATAGCTCAACTCGGCATCCTTGCCGAGGTTGCCGAGCAAAATGACTCTATTGACGCTCACGGTAACCCTCCCCTACGTTGCAATGTGAAGATGCAACGTAGCACAGGCATTCCTGCCTGTGCAAGCCGGGAGCGCACGGGGAACCGGCACAGGCTCGCCGCGGCGAGCCGTGCCACGTTACCTGCGCCGCGCTCCGGCATCGCCGATCTGCGCCAGGCGCGCCCGGGCGATGCGGGCCTCGTCACTCGAAGGAAAGCGGCGGACGAGCTCGCGCAATTCGCGGGCGCCGGCGTCGCGGTCTTTCATCTCGATCAGGGCCAGCCCTTTTTTCAGGTGCGCGGCGGCGGTCTTGTTGCCGCGCGGATATCGCTCGAGGACCCGGTCGTAGGCTTCCACGGCCTCCTGGAGCTTGCCCTGCCTTGCCAGCCCTTCACCGATGTAAAACTGCGCGTTGCCGGCCAGGTCGGTCTCCGGATAGAAGCGCTGGTAATCCTGGAACTGCTGGATGGCCGCGTCGAGCCTTCCGGCGGTCAGGTCGCGCAGGGCCGTTTCGTAAAGCACCTTGGGGTCGGGCGGCGGTCCGGACGACGCCGCTCCCGGCGCCGGGGCCGCGGGCTGCGGCGGCGCCTGCAGCGTCTCGACCGCGCCGCGGATCTGCGCCATCTGCTCGGAGAGCTTCCCCAGCCGCGCCCGCACGTCCTCGATCGAATCGTGCAGTCCGTTCACGCCGGTGGACATGGCGTCCACTTTCGTGCCCTGCGCCGCCACGGTGCCTTGGATGGCGCGCTGCACGCCGTCAATGGCGGTATTCAGCTTGTTGACGGTGGCGGTGGATTGCTCCATGAGCTGCCGCATCATGCCCATGCGCTCGTCGAGCGAGCTGCGCATGTCGCGCAGGTCGGCTTCCAGCCGCGCCACCGCGGCCTGGAGCTGGATGATCTCCTTGGCGACCGGGTAGACGGGCGTGGCCGCCAACCCCAGCACCACAATAACAACCAGAACAACTCCTATCTGTTTCATAGAAACGCCTCCGTAACGCCGCCAGTCCTGCCGGGCAGGAATGCCGGCGCCACTACACAGTGACGGTGAAGCCGCGCGCCCGCAGGATGGAGCGGATCGAGCTCACTTCGGACTCGGTGTATCCAAGGTTAGCCGCCGCGGTGACCAGCGCATTGGCGGCCTGGTTGAACGACGCTCCGGGCGCCAGCAGGAAATGATGCTCGATGATGACCTTGTCGGCCTGGCCCGCTCCGATGGCGCCGCGGATCTGCCACAGCGCCGCCGACCAGATTTCCCCGTCGTCATGGACCTCGCCGACGACAGCCTCCGGGTAGTGCTTGGCGCTGTCGAGGCGGCGCAGGCACGGCGGGTTCGAGCTGCTGTAGGAAACTGCGTCCCACTCGGCGATGCAGGTATCCTGGAAGCCATTGCTCAACTGCGCGCCGATCGTGCCCGCCCAATAGTCGGAGAAGCCTTCGCCCATCGAACCGGCTTCGAGCGTTGAGCCGAAGCCCGGCACCTGGTTATCCTGCATCGAGTGGCCGTACTCATGCCAGATGACGTCGGCGTCTTCGGCGTCATCCACGCCGCCGAGCCCAAAGGTGAGCTCCTTGGTGCCCGGTGAATAGAAAGAATTGTCTTGGTTGTACCGGTTCACGCTGAAAACCTGCCGGCGGTTGTTCACGTTCGAAAAGCCGAGCGACTGGATGTACCGCTGCGCGTAGTCAAGGTAGTAGTACCCCATTACTTCGCTGAAGCCGTCGCTCGAACGGTCGTACAAAAAACTGTTGCTGCCGTTCGAGACCCGCCGCTTGGTTTTTGAACTCGAGGCATACAGGCCGTCGAGGAAGCCGTTGCCCGCCAGTCCCAGTAGCGTTACCGCCATGTAGGCCGTGACGGGAACGGCCGAGGCGGCGTCGCGCTGGTCACGCAGGCTGTTGTTTTGCGTCGCCACCACCGCGTTCACGCGGAAAACGCTGCCGGCGCCGTTGGCGTATTTGTTGAGGTCGGCGGCGGACAGCGGCTTCCCGCTTTGCGCATCAATGAAAATCTGCCAGGTGGGGCCGCCGGTGGCCAGCACGACCTCCCAGGCCAGCTCCGCTCGATCGCCCACCGGGTAGACGACAAGCTTCGTCGAGGGAGCCGGCAGGCCGGCCAGCTCCGAGGCGTCAAACTCCGGGGCCGGCGGTGCGAGCGAGCGCGCCAGCGCCAGCGCGGCCTCGGCGGAAAACGCCGGGCGCGCGGACGAAAGGCGAATGCCGGTGACGTAGCCGTTGCTGACGCCGACGATCTCTCCCCGCCGATTGAAGTGGACTTTGACCTCCGCGCCGTACACCGGCACGCCCCGGTGCTTCTGCTGCAAAACGAAGTGGCGCCCCATCGGGCTTTCCGCGTCGCCCGCGTCGTCCAGATCATCGAGCGACGCGTTCATCTTGAACAGACCGTGGTTCTCGGCGAGAAACCGGCGCGCCGCCGTCCGGGAAGCATCCCCTCCTTCGGAAAGCTTTCCGAAGATGCTTGCCGGGGCGCCGCTGCGCTGGTTCCAACTGACCGACAGCGGCCCACCGTTGCGGGCTGCCACGCGGGACTGGAACGACTGCCAGTGCGGCAGGACGTCCGCCGCGGGCTGTCCCTCGACATGAGGCCGGCCGCGTCCCGCCGATTGCTTTTGGTTCTGCCCGAAAGTTGGATGCGTGAGGACGAAAGATGCCACCAGCGCGAAAAAAGCACCGGCCCGGAGAGTTTTCATGGAGATTTCCTTCCCCTGGGGGGAGAGTTTCATCATCGTCCCGGCCGGCCCCAGGTGTCAAGGGCCTGGCCGCCGCGGGGTGCGAGAAGCGGAAGTGAGGGCTGTAGTTTAGCGTGTCATTCCGAGCGAAGCGAGGAACTGAGAAAGCTCATGGTCTGCCTCCCGGAAGCTAGCAACTCAGCCGGAGTGCATCACTGCGCCAGTGGAAGCACTGGGTCCGGGCCGGAACCCTTGGGAGTTTGAATCTGCCGGACGATCCTGCGCTCGGGAACCGAGACGACGACGATCCGGTCCTGGTCCTGGATGCCGGCATAGGCGAAGCGGCGGTCGGGTGAAAGCGTCAGCGACAGCGGACGTCCGCCGAGCGGGACCACCGTGGTTTCCCGTTCGGCGGCAACGTCGGCGAAGGCCACGGCATCGCCGGTCCCGAGGTTATAGACAAGAGTCTTCTCATCGGGTGTGAGGCCGACGCGGGCCGGCCCTTTTCCGGTGCGGATCACGCCGCTGCGCTCCTTTTTTTCCGTCTCGATGATGGAGATGGAGTTGCCGTCCGAGTTTGTCAGATAGATCCGCTTGCCGTCGCGCGTCAGCACGCCGCCCTGCGGGCGGGCATCGGTGGGAATCAGCTTTACCCGGGCCGTCTCGATATGGATGGCGGCCACGGTGTTTGTCCCGGTGTTGCTGGCATAGACCCAGCGGCCCTCGGCGTCCCACATCACCATGTGCGGGTCGGCGCCCTCGGTGTCGTACTTCTTCAGGACCTTGCGGCGCGCGGGGTCAATCAACAGAACGCCGTCGGGATTCTCGATGGTGACGGCCATGCGTCCCGTGCGCGGATGGATGGCGATGCCGTGCGGACGGCGAAATCGGCCGAGGTCAATCACGCCTGTCTTCTTTTGCGAAGTCACATCAATAATGGAGATCGTGTTGCCGCCCTCGCCGGGATCGGTCATCCACAGAATGCCGTTGTCGGTGACGTAAAGCGTGCGGCGGTCGGGCGAAAGCACGATTTCGTGCGGATGGGCGCCCACCTTCGCTTCCGACAGGCGCCGGCCCTCGGCCGTGTAAAAGCCGACCACGCCCGCGATTTTTTCCACCACCGCGAACGCCGCCTTCCCTGCCGGGGCCGCTCCCCGCGCCAGAACCGGCGCGGCCAGCAACGCGCAGAACTTTCGCCGTGAGTGCGCGGCACACATATCCAGCATATGATTCACGAACCCTTCCCGTTTCGCAAGGGCAACAAGGGGCAGGGGCGGGTTTCCTGTCAGGAAATCGAGCCCTTTTGCGAATAAGTCCAATTGTTTCTTTCCGGCCTCCCTGCCAGGGCGGGTTTCCTGCTAACAACTCGATGTGTTTTTCAGGACCTAACTCCTTCTAGCTCAAGGAGATGACCGTTAGCCAACTTTTCCGCTAACAGCGGCAGAAAAATCCTAAATAACTGATTTTGCGCCAGTTAGAAGCTGGCCGTTAGCGACCCTTCCGCTAACAACGGCGGCGTTGGAAACAGCCGCTTGCTCCCCCGTGCCTCTATCCGGAATCATCCTAAGAATCTTATATTCCCAGTTATTGGCATCTGTGTCAAGCAAATTTTTCATCTTGCTATCTAGCGCGCCTTCAATGGACCAGGCGGGCCGGCCGGGGCACAGGCGGGATCCAGCGCAGCGGCCGCAGGCTTTGACGGCGATTGCGCGGCTCGCCTGCGAGATGGGTTTGGAGTGCGGTGCCTGGGCTAAGTTGCTACTTCCTGG
>JBKKAI010000194.1:0-3088 GCA_046714815.1 Terriglobia bacterium
ACGCGTCGCGGGCCAGCGCGGGCCGCGCACCGCCCGGCGCCTCGCCAACCGCCACAGCAAACAATCCCTGTCCCACAGCCGGCTTATCGCTGCCCTTCAAGTCCTCGAACTCGGAGGGGTGGGCGTGCCGCGGGCGCACCTGGCCGTAAATGGCCACGCCGCGCTGCATCAGCGCGTCGCGCAGGTATTTGCCGGCGAACAGCGCGGGATCTTCGATGGCCACCTGTTCGTGCGTCCCGGAGTCGTCGGCGGGAATGCGTCCCCAAAGTTCCAGGGTGTAGCTGCCCGGCTGGCGGTTGATAAAGAGGCGGCGCTGCGGCGGGGGAGAAGAGTCGCTGCCGCCGGGACTGGATCCGTTGCGCCGGCCGCGCGCCTCCAACGTCAGCACGCGGTTGTCGAGGCGGTAATAATCCTGGAACGGGTCGAGTGTGACCAGCGCGCGGTCTCCCGGCTTCTCGCCCGGCAGCACATCCACGAACAGCGTGTTGTCGTTGATGCTGAGCGCCGATACCGGCGCGCCGTACGACCACACCATGTCGGCCACCGACCAGCCGTCGCCGAAGCGCTCGGAGACGAAATAGCTGTCGTCGGCCACCAGGTCGCCTTCCACATAGCGGATGCCGCGGCTGGTCACCTGGTCGGCCAGCGCATCGAGCGCGCGGAGCGGCGAGCCGCTGCGCTCGGTCTTCAGCTTGTAGGGGAGCACGCGCGAGGAAAGGTTCGGGTCGCCGCGGCCGACCAGCACCAGGTCGCCCGCGACGCGGCCGTACTTATCCGGCGGCGCCGCGGCCTCGACCGTGGTGCGGAAGCGGAACTGCGGGCCGAGCATGGCCAGCGCCAGCGCCGTGGTGAACAGCTTGGTGTTCGACGCCGGCGTAAAAAACTTGCGCTCGTTCTGCGCGTAAATCGTCTTGCCGGTATCGAGCGAGACGATCTGGATGCCCCAGTGGGCGCGGGAGGCGTCGGGCGCGTTGAGCAGGGCCTCAATTCGCGTGCGCAGCGGGTCGGAAACAATGCGCGTGCGCAGCGGGTCGGGCGCGGGCTGGGCACGTCGGGCCCTGCGCTGCGACACACCCGCGGCGGGCGCCAGCAACGCCACGGCCAGCGCCAAGGTGAGGAACCGCCGGGTTGGATCGGGGCGCATCACAGCAGCATCACAAAACCCGGGCCGCATCTTTCGCGAAGTACGTAAGGATAACATCGGCGCCGGCGCGCCGGATGGACACCAATGACTCCATCATCGCCCGGGCGCAATCGAGCCACCCCAGCCGCCCCGCCGCCATGATCATCGAGTATTCACCGCTGACCTGGTAGGCGGCCACCGGTACGTTGAACTGCTGCCGCACGCGGCAGATCACGTCCAGGTAGGGCATCGCCGGCTTCACCATCACCATGTCGGCGCCTTCCTCGATATCCAGCGCCACTTCGCGCAGCGCCTCGCGCTGGTTGGCCGGGTCCATCTGGTAGGAGCGGCGGTCGCCGAACTGCGGCGCCGAATCGGCCGCTTCGCGGAACGGGCCGTAGAACACCGAGGCGTACTTGGCGGCGTAGGAAAGGATCGCGACGTCGGTGAGGCCGCCCGCATCGAGCGCCTGGCGGATCGCCGCGACGCGCCCGTCCATCATGTCGGAGGGCGCCACAACATCGGCGCCGGCATTGGCCTGCGACACGGCGGTCTTCGCCAGCAGCTCGAGCGTGGCGTCATTATCCACGTGGCCCTGGGTGTCGCCGGCGCGGATGCGGCCACAGTGGCCGTGGCTGGTGTATTCGCACAGGCACAGGTCGGCGATCACCAGCAGGTCCGGTACCTCGCGCTTGATGGCGCGCGTGGCCCGCTGCACGATGCCGTCTTCGTCGTAAGCGCCCGAGGCGTCCTGGTCCTTGCTTTCCGGCAGGCCGAACAGCAGCACCGCGGGGATGCCCAGGCCGGCCACGTCGCGGCACTCTTCCACCAGGCGGTCCACCGAAAAGCGGAAGTTGTTGGGCATGGACGAGATTTCCTGCCGGACGCCGCTGCCCGGGCAGACGAACAGGGGATAGACGAAATGGTTTGGGGAAAGCCGCGTCTCGCGCACGAACGAGCGCATCAACTCGCTGCGGCGCAGCCGCCGCGGCCGCGTTGTCGGGAACATGGTCCGATTATACGTCACTCGGCAGCATTGACCCACAAGGGGGCCAAGTGTAGGATGCCGCCAGCGAAAAGGAGTTTCTTCGGCATGCTTGGCCGGACGCTGGGGCGCTACCGGATCGAGGAGAAGCTGGGCGAGGGGCCCCCGACGGCCAGCGCTTCCTGATGGTCAAGGAGGCCGAGGGGCAATTGGCGATCACGCATCTCAACGTGGTGCTGAACTGGTTCGAAGAGTTGAAGCGCCGCGTCCCCAGCGGCAAGTAGCGACCCTGCTACGCGCGCTCGGAAGCCAGCGCCGCCGGTGCAGGTCTTTGAGGGATGTTCTGGATAGCCTTGCCGAGAGATTTGCGCGCAAGATCTAGGTCGTAGGCCTTTTGTAGATTCATCCAGAGATCGGCGGACGTGCCGAAATACCGGGCAAGGCGCAGGGCCGTGTCCGCGGTGATCGCCCGCTTTCCGGCGATGATTTGCGAGACTCTGTTGGGCGGCACTTCGATAGTGCGCGCCAGTTGAGAGGCCGAAACGCCAATTTCCTCGAGCTCGTCGGCCAGAATTTCCCCGGGGTGAATGGGTGTACGCGCCATGGTTGTTTCTCCCGAAGCCCGAAGTCGGGCTAATTGTAATCCACTATTTCCACATTCTCGGCGCCATCTGCACCTTCGGGCCACTCGAAGCAGATGCGCCACTGCCTGTTAATCCGAATGCTGTACTGGCCTTTTCTATCACCGCCGAGGGCCTCCAGGCGGTTGCTCGGCAGTTGAGCCAGGTCCCGAAGGCTGGTTGCCGCTTCAAGAACGCGCAGGCGCTTTTCAGCCTGGTGACGGAACCCCGTCACGGTTTTGGCGCGGGTGGCTTGGGGTCGGGCGGCTTGGGATCTGCCGCCGGCTCGTCTTCGAACACCAGCTTCGTATCGGCGGTGAAACGGCGGTACTGGCGGAACTGGATCTCGTTGCGCGTGGC
>JBKKAI010000195.1:0-3622 GCA_046714815.1 Terriglobia bacterium
CCGACGGAGAGCGCGGTCTTCGGTGAAACGCCGGAGCCGACGCCGCCGTTCTTCTCGCCGGCGACGGCCTTGTGCAACTGGAGGGCGTCTCCCCAGAACGCCTCGCTGCCGAAGGTGTCGTGGCGGAAGGTCTTCCTTCCTGCTTCGAACATCGCCTGAGAGTGGCGTGCGATCTCCGTGTCGAAGCCCTTCTGTGCGCGAGCGGCGGCGACCGCCACGATCGCGGCGAGCAAACCCGTCCCCACGCGAAGCGTGGCGAGTATGCGTTCCCGTTTCATAAACCCTCCTCGTGAAATTTATCAGCGAGGACGAGCGACTTGTAGCGGGAGAAACCCCGATCTCGATGCCGGGGATTACCCCACAGGTCCAGCTTCCCGAGCCCCGACCGCTCAGACATGAAACAGGGACATGACCTTCTCCCGGTCTTTATCATCGGCCTAGCCCTCGACGCTCTTGGAACGGAAGAGGCGGTGCGTATATACCTCTCGGCGCCACTTTGTGTCAAGACCGCATCGCCCGCAACCTCGCGCCCTTGACGATTTTCTCATTGACGGTTTGCCGCCCGGTTTTCAATCGTCAATGAAAAAATCGTCAATGATAAAATCACTGGAAGGTGAGTGCGCGCAGGCTTGTAATCCGCCGGGTGCTGATCGGCGCGGGGATCGCGCTGGGCGTTGCGTTCCTGTTCGTTTATTTCAAATACTCCATCCTCATTGAAAAAAAGGTGCGGGCCGGGCCGCTGGCGGGCGTCTCGATGGTGTACGCCGCGCCGCGCGCGGTTTCCGTGGGTGAGGCGCTTTCCGCTGAAGACATCATCGCCCACCTTCGGCGCGCCGGTTACGGGGAAGCGCCCGGCGCGGGCGTCCCGCCGGAGCTCCGGGTGGGCACGGGCTGGTACCGCGCCGGGCCGGATACGGTGGAGATTTTTCCCGGCCCCGAATCGCAGCTCGATCCGGGAACCGGGCCGCCGCCAACCGCTGTTGTCCGCTTCGCCAGGGGGCGCGTCTCACGGATTTTCTTCCCCTCCGCCACAACCCTGGCCAAAGAGTGCCCGCTCGAACCGGAGATCCTGAGCAACCTCTCGGCGGGGAAGCGCGAGAAGCGGCGCCCCGTCCGTTTCGACGATATTCCCAAGAGCCTGTTGCAGGCGGTGATCGCGACCGAGGACAAGCGGTTCTTTTCGCACTCCGGATTCGACCCGCTGCGTATCGTGAAGGCCGCCTGGGTGGACCTGCGGGAGAGGCGCAAAGAGCAAGGTGCGTCCACGCTGAGCATGCAGTTGGCGCGCAGCCTGTGGCTCGACGGCGAGAAAAGCTGGCGGCGCAAGGCGCTCGAAACGCTCATCGCCCTGCAGCTCGAGCGCAAGCTCTCGAAGAAAGAGATCTTCGAGTATTACGGCAACCACATCTACCTGGGCCGGCGCGGCAGCTTCAACCTGCACGGCTTCGGCGAGGCGGCGCGCGCCTATTTCGGCAAGGACATCCGGCAGTTGACCAGGCCCGAATCGGCGATGCTCGCCGGCATGATTCAACGCCCCAGCCACTTCAATCCGTTTCGCTGGCCGGAGCGCTGCCTCGCGCGGCGCAACCTGGTGCTCTCGCTGATGCGGCAGCAGGGCGTGATCACCGACCTCGAGGAGCGCGATGCCGCGGCCGCGCCGCTCGCGCTGGCGTCCACGGAGATTGAATCCACCGACGCGCCTTATTTTGTGGACCTGGTGAACGACCAGGTTCAGTCGCAGCTTTCCGAAGGCGAGCTGAAGTCGCATCCCTACCGAATCCACACGACCCTGGACCTTGAACTACAACGGGACGCCGCGGCCGCCGTGCAGGCGGGGATGCGCGAGGTGGACGCGCTGTTGGCGCGGCGCACCCGCAGCCGCCAACCCGGAGCGCGCGCTCCGGCGGGACGCCGGCAAAACGCCGCGCCGCTGGCGGCGCAGGCCAACGTCGCGCAGGCGGCGCGGGCAAACGTCGCGCTGGTCGCGCTCGATCCCGTCACGGGCGCGGTGAAAGCGCTGGTGGGCGGGCGCGACTACAACGCCAGCCAGCTCAACCGCGCGCTCGCCCGCCGCCAGCCCGGTTCCATCTTCAAGCCGTTCGTGTACGCCGCCGCACTCGGCGCCGCGGCTCGCCCGCCGCTGGTGACCACCGCGTCGGTCATCACCGACGAGCCGACCACCTTCTGGTTCAACAACCAGCCGTACCAGCCTGACAATTTCCGGCAGCAGTTTCACGGCTCGGCGCCGGTGCGGCAGGCCTTCGCGAGATCGCTCAATGTTCCCACCGTGAAAGTAGCCGAGAAAGTGGGTTACGCGGCTGTCGCCGACCTCGCGCACCGCGCCGGCATGAACGCGGAAATCCAGCCGACGCCCTCGATTGCGCTCGGCGCTTACGAGGTGACCCCGCTGGAGATCGCCGGCGCCTATACCATCTTTTCCAACCGCGGCGCCTACGCGCGGCAGCACTGGATCGAACAGGTCCGCGACCGGGCCGGCAAGGTGACCTACCGGCAACCCGGGTTGCCCGCCCCGGTGCTCGATGAGCGCGTCGCTTACCTTACCGTGAACCTGATGGAAGACGTGCTGCGCTACGGGACCGGCGCCGCGGTGCGCGCGCGCGGCTTTTCGCTTCCCGCCGCCGGCAAGACCGGGACCTCGCGGGACGGCTGGTTCGCCGGGTTCACGTCACGGCTGCTCTGTGTCGTCTGGGTCGGGTTCGACGATAACCGCGAGTTGGGCCTGGAGGGCTCGAAGTCGGCGCTGCCGATCTGGACCGAGTTCATGGCGCGCGCGCACCGCCACCGCCGCTATCGCGATGCCTTGCCGTTCGCCGCCCCTGCGGGCATTGTGAGCGTTTCGATTGATCCCGCCTCGGGAAGTCTCGCCGCACCGGGCTGCCCCGAGGTTCTCACCGAGCTGTTCCTCTCCGGCACACAGCCCGCGGAGGTGTGTGCGCTGCACCCGGATGACCCGAAGAAAAAAGGCTTCTTCGGCAAAATCTGGCGCATTTTCAAATGAACCACCAGGCACAAAGACACCGCCCACGAAATGCCCGCGTTACAGCGCGGCGAGCAAGTGGGCCGAGCGGTTAGAATCTAATCTCGATGAACCACGTGGATCGCTTTCCGCCAGTTCTGGTTCAGGCCGATGCGGGTGATCGGCGCCTCGGGAGACAGGTAGCGCAGCACCACGCCGGTGGAGGAATGAAAATCGAAAGCGGGCGCCACCAGCCACAACAGCGGCGTCTCGGCGCGCAGCTCGAGCGATGGAAAGTAGCCGAGCCGGCGGAACTCGCCGCGCTCCAGGTGCCACTTGACGCGCATCCAGTAATCGAGCGCCTGCGCCGGCAGATTCGGGTCCGGCGAGGCCTTCAACTCAAGCACCACCAGACGGCCTTCGCGGGTGGGGGCGAGCAGATCAATGATCCCGCGCTCGTGGCCCAACACGGCCGGGGTCTGCGAGTAGACAAAGCGTGGATCGAGATCGCCGGAGAGCACCGAGATGTCGCGCGCCAGTAATGACTCCAGCCAACGCTCGGCCTGCGCTGTGTAGTAGGGGTGATGGCGGTCGGGCGAGTCGGCGTCGCGAAGGCGCGCAATCTCGGCCGCCAGCGCTTCGGCC
>JBKKAI010000196.1:0-8581 GCA_046714815.1 Terriglobia bacterium
CTCAGTGTAACCCCAAGAGTGCGCGCCGGCGCGCTCGTTTAGATCGTCGAGATCGAACTGGGTCATCGCATCCTCGACCGCATCGGCAATATCCTCGAAGCAGACGGCGCTAAGGAAAGCGCCGGCGATCTGTTCCGCTTCCGCCCGCAAATCGGGATGAAGGGAGAGCAGTCGCCGCAGTACTTGAAGACTCTCTTCCGGTTTCAAAGATCCGATGACATCGTGGCCCTGCCCGGACTTCACGATGGCCGAATTGCGGCTGACTCTCTTCTCTTTCGCCACGGCGCCCTCGCTATTCACCGCATTGTATGCCGAACGAGCATCCAATACACTTTCCGCCTACATCTGCCTGCATCTCGGACCTCCCCATGGAGGATACGACTGGCCGCCTGGGCCGGGGTCACAGCAGCCGCCGCCACCACCAAGGAATGGCGTGGGTCATCAACGCCCAGCTCAGCGCGGAGGCCGGATCGATCACCGGGTAGCAGCGCGTTTCGACCCGTTCGGTGCGGGCTGACCGGCTTCTTTTTCGCCCAAACGCGCAGGAAGCCGAAAGTCCAACCCATTGATTCCACGGCGGATACACAATCGCTCCTTCCTGCCAAAAAAGTTTGTCTCAACTATATTCGCTTTGTTTTCAACAACCGGATGCCCGAAAACAGGCGAAACTCTTGACAACGTATGTCATACTGAGATTGTAAGGGGCAGTAGCAATCCCGTGGTGACCCAACGCCGATTTTCACGATCTTTCACCCAACCCTCGTCGGCTACGGCCGCTGTTCCCTGTATTTCACCTGTTGTTTACAGGTGACGGGGAGGGACGAGCCATTTGCAGGCGGCACGCCCACGGCGCCTCTAGCCCCCTCTAGCCCGGGTTAGCTCCCTCCCGGTCAGCCGCCGAGCTGGCGGCGTTGCTCCAGGTATTCCCACCAGGGGTCGCGGGTGCCGGCCTGCATCTCATCCACTTTGCGGCGACAGGTGGCCAGCACCTCGGTGTGCTGCGGGGATCCGGCCAGGTTGTTCAACTCCTGCGGGTCCTTCTCCAGGTCGTAGAGCTCTTCGGCCGGGCGGCGCAGGAAAGTCGCCACCGGGCGGCGGCCCATCATTTTGTCGCCGCGCCGCATCACGCCCTGCCAGGTCTGCGAGGCAAAAAGATCGCTGGGGAACGGGTACAGATCCGGAACCAGGTTGCGAAGGTACTTGTGCCGCCGTGTGCGGATCCCGCGCGTGGGATAGTAGTTGATTACCTCGTGGAAGGTATGCGAGAGGAACACCTGGTCCCAGCCGCCGGGATTCTCCTGCTCGATCACGGGCAGCAGTGAGCGGCCGTGCAGCGGATAATCAGGCAACCCGGAGCGTACGCTCCCGGTTGCAGCCGCGCCGGCCCAGTCCAGGCAGGTCGGCACGAGGTCCACCCAGCTTACCATCGCGTTGTTGACGAGGCCGCGGCGCTCCATCCCCGGCCGCCGCACAATCATCGGCAGGTGGATGCCCGGTTCATAGAGCGTAGCCTTCGCGCCGGGGAACGGCATGCCGTTATCGCTGACGTAAATGACCAGCGTCTCCTGCTCCTGCCCCGATTTGCGCAATTCCTCGAGCAGCATTCCCACGCCCTGGTCCAGCCGGTTAACGGCCTGCAGGTATTCGGAAATCTCGGCGCGCACCTCGGGCTGGTCGGGAAGGAAGTAGGGGACCTCGACCTTGGCCGGGTCATAGGTCATCGGGGTGATGCCCGGGTAGGAGCGGTCGTTGCCAAAGCCCTTGCCGGCGCGATGCGGGTCGCCATAGCCGATATGCAGGTAAAACGGCTTCTTCGCCTCGCCCGCTTTGCGGAATAATTCGCCGGCCTTGCGGGCCATTCCGGCCAGGTCACGCGGGGCGCCCTCGGCGTGCATTTCGAACGGATACTGTTTTTCCGGCAGGACGTGCAGCTTGCCGATCACGCCGGTCAGATAGCCGCGGTCGCGCAGCAGGCGGGGCAGGCTGCGGACGCTGTCGTGCGTGTGGAAATTGGCCGGCAGGTGCGCGTGACCGAACTGGCCGCTGGCGTGGTTGTACAGGCCGGTGAGGATCACCGAGCGGCTGGCGCTGCACGACGCCGTGGTGCAGAAGGCATTGGAGAAACGCACGCCCTGGGAAGCCAGGCGGTCGAGGTTCGGCGTGCGGGCCACGCGATCGCCGTAGCAGCCCAGGTGCAATCCCTGGTCGTCGGCGACAATCACCAGGACGTTCTTGCGGCCGGGGGCGCTTTGAGCGCTGGGGCGGGCGGGCGGGACACCCGCGCCCCCAGGTTGCGAGACGGCGCCGGTGGCGAGCATTCCGGCGCCCGCGGTGCGAAGAAACTCACGACGATTCGAGGACATGGGACGCTCCTTGGGGTTGGGCGCCGTTTGCAGGCGCAGCCATTCCGCACAACAGCAGGCGCTCGGCGAGCTCGAGCGCGTCCACGGGCCACAACGGCTTTGGGCGCGGCAGACGGACACCCGGCGCATCTTCGATCGGGTGACAGCTCAGGACCATGCTGCGCCATTGCGCCGGGACGCCGCCGCGCCCGTCCACCGCGCCCATCAGCGCGCCGGCGATGGCGGCATTGGTGTCGGTGTCGCCGCCGGACATCACCGTGCGCACGACGGCTTCCTCTAAGCTGGGCGCGTGCAGTAGATGATAGAACGCATTCTGCAGCGCGACGAGCACCCAGCCCTGCTTCTTCATGTATTCGGCGGGCGGGCGCTCGGCGGCATCGGCCAGCGCGCGCCGCACCGGCGCCTCCCAGGAGTGGGCGTTGGCCCACGCCAGCGTGTGCTGGTAAACTTCGTCGGGCCGCGCGCCGGTGGAGATGGCGTGCGCGATAGCGATGGTGTAAACGGCGGCGGCCTCGCGGCAGACCGGGTGGGGATGGGTCAGGTCGGCGTCGGCGCGCGCCACCGCCGCCAGCACCTCGGCGGGTTGCGCGTGCCCCCAGATTCCCAACGGGCTGATGCGCATCAGCGAGCCGTTGGCCTGGCTGCCGCGGTCGGCTTCCTTGCACGCCTTGGCAGCCGCGGTACCCGCGGTGATGTGCCGGCGCTCGATTCCGTAGAGCGCCTGGTTCACGGTGGCGCCCACGTCGAACGGCTTCGATCGAAACCAGAAGGCATAGGCGCGCGCCACCGCCTCGCGGTCATACTTGCCGGCCTGCACCAGCGAGCGCGCCAGCATCAGGGCAAGCTCGGAATCGTCGGTCGGTTGACCGGCAAGCGTGCCCCACTGTCCGCCGTCGGCCAGCAGCCGCAGCCCGTTCGGATAGCGCGCATCGAGCGCGTCCGGCGGCTGAAACTCCACCAGGCTGCCCAGCGAGTCTCCGGCGAGCTGCCCGAGCAGACAGCCCTGGGCGCGCGCCAGCAGGCCGGCGCTGTCAATGTTTTTCCCCGGATCGAGCGAGGCCAGAGCGTACTCGCCGGCCGGCTCTTCGGCCGCATCGAGCGCCGGCTGCCAATTGCGCAGCGAGAGTTCCGCAACCACACCGGGGCGTCCGCCGAAACAGAATCGCGCTTTACTCGTCCCGTCCGGCGAGTAAATGATCGGCTGGCCGCGCTCATCGGAAAGCTCGCCACCGGCGCCGCGCAGCAGCGCGTGGCCCCCGCAATAGTCCCAGCCGACCGGCGACTGCAGCGAGACGGCGGCGGCGCCTTCTCCGGCCGCCACCAGCGCCAGCCGGTAGGCGATGCTTGGCGCGCAGCGGTAACGCGCCGGCGCCGCCAGCGCGGCGTAGGCCGTGGACTTCCGCTCGGTGCCTTGCCCCAGGATGAGGATGTCAGCCGCTTCCAGCCTCGGCGCGCCCGACAGCCGCACCATCGGCTCGCCATTGCGCCGCAGCGGCCCACAGCCTTCGGCCCAGGTGAACAGGTCGCCGTCGTCGTCGGGCGCGGCAAAGGCGTAGACCACGCCCAGCACCGGAGTCTTGTCACGCAGCAGCCCGATCGAGACGGCCGAGCCACGGCGGCCTTTCTGGAAGGCGAATGTGCCGTCGTTCGGGTCCACCAGCCAGCAATGCCGCTGGTCGGCGGCGCCTGGGCGCGCGGGCGTCGCGCCCGCCCGCCCGCCGGCGGCCTGCTCGCCGGTTTCCTCGCCGCGGTAGCCCCAGCCGGGAAACGACTCCAGCAGCTTCTTGCGGATCAGCCACTCGGCTTCGGTATCCGCCGGCGCTTTCCCGGGCTCGCCTCGCGGCCCGCCGGCCAAGTGAAACTCCACGCGCAGCAGGTCGCCGGCCGCTTGGGCGGCACGTGTGGCGACTTCCAACGCACGATGGTAATCAGATACGATTGGCATGGATCCGAGGGGCCCCAGGCACCCCCCCTTAGGGCGGCCCCTAAGGGCGGAAAATGAGAAGCGTATCATGCGATTACTTTTCCAGGCACTGGTTGTGTTGGCCGCGGTGATGGCCGGTTGCGCGCCCGCCCCGCGGGAGTCGTCAAAGGGACCGCCGGCTGCGCCTGCCGCCCTCGCCGGCTCGCCGCAGGAGGATTCCGCATTAGGCGCGGCCTGGGCCCGTGATGCACTGTGGGACGACGGGCAGGCCGAAGTTTCGCTCTATGATGCCCGCCGTCCGCAGTATGGCAGGCAGGAGTCTTACCAGGCGCTGCTGATCGTGGTGAAGGAGGATTTCAACCGCAAGCATCACGTCAAGGCTGACCCGCCGTTCGCCGGAAAAGACACCTTTGCCGTGCTGAAGCTGAACGCGGCGCACAGCTATTGGACCGCTAACTACCCTTACAACTTCCTGGCCAGCGTCTTCGTGCACCGCGACAATCCCGCTTCGCTGGTGAAGCTGACTGTCGGCAGCCAGGAGTGGTGCGGAAACACATTCAAGGAGATCACCACCTGGGGCGCGGCCCCGGCGCTGGTGTCGCATTCGTACTTCGACGGGGAAGGCGATGCCACGCAGCCGCTCGACCTGCGCCCCGGTGACCTGATTGAGGATCAGCTTCCGCTGGTGCTGCGCGGGCTGCGATTCGCCCCCGGGCTGAGCGTCGAGCGGCGACTGCTGCCCAGCCTGATCTCCAACAACCTGCGCCGCGCCCCACATTTCATTCCCGCCACCATTGCGGTGGAAGGCGAAGAACCGCTGGTTACCGGCGCCGGGCGCGCGCAGGCCTGGAAAGTGGCTGTCCGTTGGGCGGATATCTCCCAGACCTGGTGGCTGGAAAAAGCAGCGCCGCACACTGTGCTTAAAATGGAGTCATCGGACGGACGCTGGTGGCTGCTGCGGTCCCGTACCCGAAAACCGTATTGGAGAGAACCAACGTTCCGGCCCGCCGGCTGAGGAGGCGGGCGGTACGTCCTTGAAGACAGGCTGCTTGACGGCCATTTACCATTCTGGGCACCGCCCACGTTTTTCTCGCCCCTTGACGATTACGGCCTTGATATCATAGGCAAGCGATTTCCCCTTCGAACGAGCAGGCCTTGTTGGTGCGAGGCAGCGATGTCGGTCTATACGGCTTGGGCCCGCGAGCCTGATGGCATGAGGCGGGCGCTTCTCGGACCGGAAGCGGAGACAATGCGCCGATGGCTGGCGTTTCTGCGCATCGCCATGGGTGTCCTTTACATCTACGGATTCGCCAGCAAGGTCGGGCCGGGGTTTGCCGGCAACTTTCTCCACAGCGTGCGGACGGCCGCGGCCGACAACACTTTCTTCGTTTCCAAGCGCATCCTCGAAGGCTGGGTGATTCCCAACGCGGGAAGCTTCGCGTGGCTGTTTCTCGGCGCGCAACTGGTAGTGGGGCTGCTGCTGACGGTGGGGCTGGGAACGCGCCTGGTGGCATTGTTCGCCGTCCTGCTGCACGTCGTCTACCTGCTGGCCACGCTCGGCAGCAGCACGCTCACCACGGTGGCCAACGGCCTGTTCATCGCCGCACTGCTGGTGATGTTCGGAACCGCCGGCGGCTGGCGCTGGTGCCTCGACGAAATGATCGTCAACCGCAGGTAGCGCGCTTCTGAGCCTGAGGTAGGCGTAAAAAACCGGCACAGGCAAGAATGCCTGGGCTACGCCCCCTTGCCGGAAAGGACGTGCGGGATGGTGCGCAGCAGGATCTTCAGGTCGAGCAGCAGGCTCCAATGGTCAATGTAGTGCAGGTCCAGGCGCATCCAACTAAGGAAGTCGAGCTTGTTGCGGCCTTCGAGCGCCCACAGGCAGGTCAGGCCGGGCTTCATGCGCAGCCGGCGGCGCTGCCATCGCTCGTATTGTTGCACCTCTTCGGGAAGCGGTGGGCGCGGGCCGACGAAGGACATGTCGCCCTTGAGGATGTTGAACAGTTGCGGCCACTCGTCAATCGAGAACTTGCGCAGCAGGCGGCCGAACGGCGTCGAGCGCGGGTCATTGCTGCACTTGAACACGGGGCCATCCATCTCGTTCAGGTGCGCGACCTCGGAGCGGCGCTTGTCGGCGTCACGATACATCGAGCGGAACTTGTAAAGGCGGAAACGGCGGCCGTTCAGGCCGCAGCGCACCTGGGAAAACACCACCGGACCGCCTGAAGTCAGCAGGATCGCTCCGGCCACCAGCACCACCAGCGGGGCCAGCATCATCAGCAGCACGGCCGCCAACGCCACGTCCATCACGCGCTTCAGAGACAGCAGGTATTCGTTTTCCGGCGAGGTGCTGAAAGTCAGCAGCGGCAATTGCTGCAGCTTCTCCAGGTAGATATCCGAGGTGAGGTGCGGAAAAAAGTTCACCAGCACCCGCACCTTGACGCCCTCTTCCTCGCAGGCCAGAAAGATTTCTTCCATCTGCGCCAGGTCCTGCCGGGTGACGGCGAAGATGATCTCGTCCACGATGTGGTCCTCGAGCATCTGCGGGAGCTGATCGAGGTCGCGCACCGGGTACGGCCGGCGCAGCCCCGAGCCTTCGACCACTTCGGGGCCGCTCGGGGCATTGATGTCGAGGCCGCGCGGCCGCTCGCGCACGAATGCCACCACCTTGTTTCCCAGGTCGTCGTTGGCCTCGATCAGCCGGGCGACTTCGATCGCCCCCGGTCCGGTGCCGACTACCACAAAGTGGCGGAGCGCACTCGATTCCCGGCGGCGGATTCGCCGCAGCGAGCGCGCCGAAAGCCGGTAGCCCAGTAGTAGCGCCGTGTTCAGAACGGCGAACAGGAGGATGAATGAGCGGCTGACGTCGCTCAGCTTCAGCAGGTACAGCCAACCCATCAGGACGGCGGTGCACAGCAACGCCTGGCGGATTGTGTCGCGGGTGATCTGCCGCGCGTCGAACAGTTCGGGCCGCCGGTAGACGCCCAGCCCGGCGCCGACAATCCACCAGATCGCCACCACGCTGGCCAGCAGCCCGGTCAGAACGCCGCGCTGCAGGTAGAACAGCCGCATGTCGGGCAGGTGCTGCCGCAGGATGTAAGCCAGCTCGAAAGCGACGGCGGTGATTGCCAGGTCGCTCAGCGCCAGCCCCATCCCCAGAACTCTGCTTCGGCGACTGAACATTGTTGAGAACGAAGCCAGGAGTCAGAAGTCAGCAGTCAGAATACACCCTGACTCCGGGCTCCCGCCTTCGGCCTTCGGCTTTCGTTTCTTGTGCCCCGTGTCAGGTTAACACAGCGTGTCATAATTGTGGCTGTGTATTGGCTGCTGGGGCTGCTGGGTGGATTGGTGCTCGGGCAGACGCTGGTTTCTCTGGCCGCTGTTTGGCGGTGGCGGGAGTACATGCGCCGGTACCGGCGCCGGAGTGACTTCGCGCCGCCGGCCAGCCTGATCGTGCCTTGCCGGGGAAACGAGCCGGGCCTGGCGGAGAACCTCGCCGCCTACGCCCGTCAGGAATATCCCGATTTCGAGCTGCTGCTGATAACCTCCGATGCCGGGGACCCGGCGTCGGCGATCGCGGAGGCGGTCCGCGCAGCCGCCCCGAATGCGCGGATGCTGCACGCCGCGCCGCGGCCGGACGAAGGCGAAAAAGTGACCAAATTGCGCGCGGCGGCGGCCGAAGCGCGGCCGGAAAGCCAGGTGCTGGTGTTCGCCGATTCCGACGGCCGCCCGCACGCCGGCTGGCTCGGCGAACTGGTGGCGCCGCTCGAAGCAGCCGAATCCGAGGCGGGCGCCACAACGGGCTATCGCTGGTACGTGCCCGCTTCCGGAAGGCTCGCGCCGGCGGCGCGCGCGGCCTGGAATTCCTTCATCGCCTCGCTGCTCGGCGAACATCGCCGCAACTTCTGCTGGGGCGGCGCAATGGCGATCCGGCGCGGGACCTTCGAGAAACTGCAAGTGGACCGCTACTGGCGCGGCGCCGTTAGCGATGACTACCAGATGACCCGCGCCCTTCATGAAGCCGGGCTGCCCATCCGCTTCATCCCTGCTTGCCTGGTCCCCAACCATAGCGACTGTGGATGGCGCGAGCTGTTTTCCTGGACCACGCGGCAGATCGTGATCACCCGCGTTTACGCGCCGCGATTGTGGAAACTGGGCCTGGCGGCCAATGGTTTTTACTGCGCCGGTGTGGCGGCGCTCGCAGCGGGTTTGCCGTCCCGGCGGGCCGCGGCGCTGCTGGCCGCCATTGCCCTGGTGTCCATGTCCACCGGCCTGGCGCGCGCCCAGGGCGCCG
>JBKKAI010000197.1:0-4236 GCA_046714815.1 Terriglobia bacterium
GCGAAAGCGAGCGCCAGCAGCCGCACCAGCAAAGCACGCGCGGCCAGCAGCAGCAGGTAGCGCAGCCGGCGCCGCGCGACCACGCGCTGCGGCAGGCGCCGGAAGAACATCAGCGACGCGAACGGCACCGGCGTGGCGCGCTCGTGCCGGATCAAGTGGACCCAGATGGGGACCGCCACCGCCAGCGCGCCGAGCAGGTACCAGGGTGATAGAAACTGCATGGCCTAACTCTTTTTCTGGCGCAGCGAAAGATAACGGAACAGCGCTTCGTCGAGCGGCTGCGCCGTGTTCATCAGCAAATAATCCAGGCGCGCGTCGCGGCAGGAGCGGCGCATCTCCTCGACGTGCGCGGCGATCAACTTCGGGTACTCGTTCCGGACGTATGAGGGCGCGATTTCCAGGCGCTGTTTTGTTTCCAGGTCTTCGAGCACGGCGGCGTCGCCAAGCTGCGGATCGAGCTCATTCGGGTCGAGGACGTGGAACACCATCAGGTCGTTGCGGCCCGCCTGAAGCCGGCGGAACGCGTCGGCTATCCTTACCGGATCCTCATACAGGTCGGAGATGATCGCCACCAGCGAGCGCCGCTTCAGGAACTGCCCGACTTTCTCCAGGCTGCCGCCCAGGTCGGTGCTCTGCCCGCAATGGGCGTTCTCAAGCGCCACCAGGATCTGCGAGATCTGTCCCGGGCGCAGCCGCGGCGGAATGAACTGGACTATATCGGTATCGAACAGGAACAGGCCGGCGGCATCACGCTGGCGGATCGCGAAGTAGGCGAGCGAAGCAGCCAGCAGGGAACCGTACTCCAACTTGGAGATGCCGGCCGAGCGATAGCCCATCGAGCGGCTGACGTCGAGCCCGATGTAGACGCGGGTGTTGGTTTCGCCGAGGAACTTCTTGATGTAAAGCCGGTCGGTGCGGGCATAGACGTTCCAGTCCACGGTGCGGAGGTCATCGCCCGGCGTGTAGGGGCGATACTCGGCGAAGTCGGGGCTGACGCCGTGGTGCGGCGAGCGGTGCAGTCCGGCGATGAAACCTTCGACCACGGTGCGGGCGGCGAGCTGAAGATTGGCAATGCGGGCCAGCACGCCCGGGTCGAGAAACCGCGTACGCGGCTGGGTCCCCGCGGCCATCAAAGCTCCGACCTGGGAACGGGCACCGCTTCCAGAAGCTGGACAATGAGATGGTCCGAGCTGACCCGCTCGGATTCGGCGTGGAAGTTTAGCAGGATCCGGTGGCGCATGATCGGAGGCGCCAGCCGGCGAATGTCTTCGCAGGAGACGTTGAAGCGGCCGTCCAGCAGCGCCTGCGCTTTGCCGGCCAGCACCAGGAATTGCGCGGCACGCACGCTGGCCCCGTAATTCGCGTACTTGTTGATGAAGGCCAGGCCGCCGCCGTTCGGCTGCGGGCGGGAAGCGCGCACCAGGCGCACCGCGTAATTCGCCACGCTCTCCGCCACCGGAATGCGGCGCGCCAGTTTCTGAAAACTCAGCAGGTCCTGCGCGGTGGTGACCGGTTCGGCCTCCGGCTGCGCTTCTCCGGTAGTGGTGAAAACCACCTTCATCTCTTCCTCTTCGTTCAGGTAGTCCATGACGACGTTAAAGAGGAAGCGGTCCAGTTGCGCCTCCGGCAACGGGTAAGTGCCCTCGAGCTCGATGGGGTTCTGCGTGGCCAGCACGAAGAATGGCCGTTCCAGCAGGTAGGTTTTCCCGCGCACCGAAACGGAGCCTTCCTGCATTGCTTCGAGCAGCGCCGACTGGGTTTTGGGAGGCGTGCGGTTGATTTCGTCGGCCAGCACCACGTTGGCGAAAATCGGGCCCGGCGAGAACGTCCAGGTGCGGTGGCCCGTGGCCTGGTCCTCGGTGATCATATCGGTGCCGGTGATGTCGGCCGGCATCAGGTCGGGCGTGAACTGGATGCGCCGGAACGTAAGGCCCAGCGCGCGCGCCACGGAGCTGATCAGCAGCGTCTTGGCCATCCCCGGCAGCCCTGTGATCAACGAATGGCCGCCCACCAGCACCGAGAGCATTACCGCGTTGACCGTTTCGTCCTGGCCGACAATGTGGCGGCGCACCTGCACCAGGATGGCATCGCGCTGGCTCTTTAACCGTTCCAGTGTTTCCCGCGTTTCGGTCTGAACTTGCATCCACTCTCCTCTAGTGACTCAAGATGCCGCGCCCTTCCACGCCTCTACTGACTCAACTCTAACAGTAATTTCTGCGCGGGGCTGAACCCCGGCGCGATCTCGAGCGCCGCCAGAACCTGCTTGCGCGCTTCACCCCGTTGTGCCGCGGCGGCATAAGCGCGGGCCAGGTTAAAGTGCGCCTGCGCCGGGTCTACCGGCTTCAGGGCCAGCACCACGGCGAATTCGCGCACCGCTTCCGCGCCGCGGCCGGAAGCCAGGTGCTGGTCGCCGAGCGCCTGGTGCAGCTCGGCTTCGAGCGGCACGATGTAGAGAAACGCTTCGAGGACCTCGGCGGCTTCCTTGCGCCGGCCCGATTCGTTCAACAGCGCGGCCAGCTTCCGGGCCGTGGCCGGGTTCATGCCGCCGGCGCGCACCCAGCGCAGCAACTCCGCCGCTGCCTTGTCCTTGTCGCCACGCGCCAGGTGAATCTCGGACGCCAGCTCGTAAGGGTTTCCGGGCTCGACCGCCGCGGGGAACAGGTCGCGCGCGGCCTCCGCGTGCGGCAGCGCGTCGGCCGGTCGGCCCTCTTCCTTCAGGGCCCGGGCCAAGTGGAGGCGCGCGAAAAAGTTCTCCGGGCGTCGCGCGACTTCGGCATCCAGCTCGGCGCGTGGACGCGCCCGCCGCCATTCCATGTCAATGGCCTTGACGAGCGGCGCGGTTTGCGGCTCGAGCCAGGCGCGAAACTCCTTGTCCAGCGCCTCGAGCGGACGTCCGAGGACGCGGGCCAGCGCGGCATCCGATTTTTCGCCGCCGCGGAACGCATCCACCAGCGCCAGAATCTTCTCGAACCCGTGTTTCTCCGCAATGTAGCGGCACAGCATCCCGGCCTGGTAGTAGGCGAACTGGACCTGGCCAGGGTAGCGCGGGCGGACGAAGCCGGAATTGAGCTCGGCCACCGGCATCAGCTTGCCGGCCTGCAGGTGGCGCACCGTCTCGAAATCCATGCGATCGCCCCAGCCGGCGCGGTGCTCTTCGTAAACCGACAGGCCCTCGGTGAACCACCGCGGGATGCGGTTGCCGGTGGCCTGCAGCGTGATGACGTGGGCCACTTCATGCCAGAGCGTGCTGCCCCAGTGGAAACTGCCGGCGGGGCGCGCCGCCGGACTGTCCATGGCCACCACCGCGCCGAACGATGCGCCAAGCGCGCCCAGCCCGGGCAGGCCCAGCGTGCGCACGGCAAAGTCCTCGTGGTCGGGGAACATCTCGAAGCCGACTTTTTCGCGCGGCTGAAACCGATAGCGCTTCGCCAGCGTGGTGAGGGCGCGGTCCAGAAGCTCTTCCACGTAGGGCCGCAGCGCGGCCGCCTCTTTCTGATGCAGCTTCACGCGGAAATGCGGCGTCTCGAAGCGCTCGTAACGGGAGAAGCTGTCCATCAGGCGCAGCGTGTTCACGGTGCGGACATCGAACGCGTCGCCTTTGTAAGCGGTTTCGAGCGCCTGCCGCGCTTCCTCATCGCGGCCCAGGCGAAACAGCGTGACGCCCAGCTCGGAGTGCAGCCTCCACAGCGTGGGGTCGAGCGCGACGCCGCGCTTGTAGAACTCGGCCGCCGCCGCGAATTGCCGCTGCAGGCCCGCGAAATGTCCCAGCGGCTCGTAGACTTCGCCGTATCCCGGGTTCACCTTGAGCGTCTCGGCGATGGCCGGCTCCACCTGGGGGTGGGCGCCGCGCTGCCAGGCGAGCGCGGCGCCCAGCGCCAGCGCTTCGAGGGAGGCGGGCTGCAGCTCGAGCGCGCGGCGGATGTGTCCGGCGGCTTCCTCCGTCTTTTCCTCTTCGAGCGCCAGGCGCGCCCGCAGCACCAGCGCGGGGACAAACTCCGGGTCGCGATCGAGGGCCTGGGCCAGGAATTTTTCCGCGCCAGCGTCCCAGTTGTCCGAGAGGGCGTCGGCCATGCCGGTGGCCGCTCCCGGATGGCCCGCATCCAGCTTCAAAGCTTCTTCGAACAGCCGCTGTGCTTCGGCGTCGTTGTGCGCCAGCAGGTAGAGGCGGCCCCAGCGGACTAGGATATCGGCGTCGCGCGCGGCGTGCCCCCGGGTGGGCGCACCGGGGCCCGCCCC
>JBKKAI010000198.1:0-4253 GCA_046714815.1 Terriglobia bacterium
GTTCGCCATATTGGGGAACGCACAGCAGAATACCGGTTCGCTCGCGGGAACGGTTACCGATCCGAATGCGGCTGCGGTTCCGGCAGCGAAGGTGGCGGCCACGAACACCGCCACGGGCCTGAGAGCCGAAACCGTAACGACCGAGGCGGGCTTGTATGTTTTCCCCAGCCTGTCCGTTGGAATGTATGAGGTTTCGGTAGAGAAGACGGGGTTCAAAAAGCTGAACCGAAGCAACATCGAGCTCCGGATAGCGCAGCGGCTGGCAGTGGACCTCCGGTTGGAGGTCGGCGACATCCAGCAAAGCATTGAGGTCCGGGCCGAAGCGCCGCTGCTGGAGGCCACCACCAGTGAACGCGGTCAGAACTTCTCCAACAAATTCATGAACACGCTGCCGCTGTTCACCGGTGGCATCCGCAACGCCGAGGCGTTCGTGACCTACATGCCGGGGGTCAACAGCTACCGCGAGGTCAGCGTCTCTGGCTCCGGCGGGCGTGGCAAGGAAGTACTGATTGACGGCGCGAGCCTGATTATTCCGGAGTCGGGCGGAGTGGTCTTCAACTTTCCGGGCACCGAGATGTTCGGCGAGTTCAAGCTGCTGACGGGTACGTATTCGGCCGAGTACGGGCGGTTTGGCGGCGGCGTCGAGTTGTTCGTCACCAAGTCCGGCGGTAACGACATTCACGGCACGGCTTTCTGGTATCTGCGCCGCGACATCTTCAATGCCAACAGTTGGGTCAACAACGCCGCCGGGCGGATCCGGCCGAAGGAGCGGTTCAACGAGGCCGGCTTCGCCGCGGGCGGCCCGGTGTGGCTCCCCAAAGTCTACAATGGGCGCAACAAGACCTTCTGGTACGTGACCTACTCGCGCGACATGCGCCCGGCCTCCATCGCCACCGTCAGCTCTACGGTTCCCACGGCGCGGATGAAGAGCGGCGACTTCAGTGAGATCGGCCGGGCGATCTATGACCCGGCAACGACGGCGGGCACCGTCCGGACACAGTTCCCCGGCAACGTCATCCCCACCAACCGCATCAGCCAGATATCCAGAAAGTTCATCGCCGTGCTTCCGGATTCGAACCTGGCCGGCCTCAGCAGCAATTTGGCATTTACCAACCAGACCAAGCTCACTGACAACATTTGGAGCCTGAAGCTGGACCATGCCTTTAATCCGGGGAATCGCCTGTCGTACTTCCACAGCTTGCAGAACCAGAACAGCGCTGCCATCACGGCGCTGCCCGGACCGCTGGGCCAAGGCCTCGGGATCTCGAGGCAGTATCCTCAGAACTTCCGCGTGAACCACGATTGGACGCCGAAGCCGACGCTGCTCATCCACACGACATGGGGCTTCAGCCGCACGCAGCAGGGCTGGGACAACCCGGCGCAGCGCGGGTTCGCCACCACGGTCGGCCTGGCGCTACCCACCGACGCCACGCCGCGCGTCCAGTTTGCCGGCGCCGACAGCCTGACGGCCTGGGGCGTGCAGGATGGCAAGGTGGACAACGGCGGCCAGTTCAACTGGACCTACCATGTCAGCCAGAACATCAGTTGGGTCCGCGGCAAGCACGAGTTCCGCACGGGCTGGGACGTGCGGCGGCTGCGCACCTTCGCCAGCGACAAGGCCGGCACCAACGGCCTGTTCAACTTCGAGCGCGCGCAAACGGCGCTGCCGACAAATACAGGCGGAACGGGGCATTCTTTCGCCAGCTTCCTTCTGGGCGCGCCCAACTCGGTGTCGTTCGCGACGCTGCCGTTACCGGATGTCCAGATCCGCTATGGCTATCACGCCGTTTTCTTCAACGACAACTGGAAAGTGACGCCACGCCTAACCCTCAACCTGGGGATGCGCTACGAGGTGCCCATCGGCTTCCACTTCGAGAACTACCAGTTTTCGGCGATGGATCCCAGGGTCCCCAACCCAGCGGCCGGCGGCCGCCCGGGAGCGATGGTCTTCGCCGGCCCCGGACCAGGGCGAACCGGTGAGAAGCGCTTTTATCCCACCGATTTCATGGACTTCGGTCCGCGCGTCGGCTTGGCCTACAGAGCGAGCTCGAAGACCGTGCTGCGCGGCGGCTTCGGCATCACCTATCAGACGCTCGGCAACGGCGGCTGTGGTTGCACACTCGGCTTCGGCGGGGCTCCGGGAACGATTCTCGCCGACGGCGTCGCTCCGGCCGTGCTGTGGGATGCCGGAGTGACCATTCCGCAGGGCGGCAGGCCGCCCTTCATTGATCCGGGTTTTGGCGTGCTCTCGGCCCCCACACTGGACCTGCTGGGCCCCGACTTTGGCAAGGCCCCGCGCATCTACAACTGGAGTGTCAACATCCAGCACGAGATCAAGAGCTTCCTGATTGATGTGGCCTATGTCGCCAACCGCGGACGCGGCCTGAACTCGACTCTGATGGCCAACCAGGTGGACCCACGCTATCTGTCGCTCGGACAACTCCTGCGGCGCCGGATTGACGACCCCGCGGTGATCGCCGCCGGCTTCCGCAAGCCCTACGACGCGTTCCCCAATACCCAGACGCTGGCCCAGGCGCTGCGCCCCTTCCCGCAGTACTTCAACGTGTTTGACCGGAATTCGGGCGACGGCAAGACCTGGTATGACTCGCTCCAGATCAAGGGCGAGCGTCGCTATGGCCCCTGGCAGATGCTGGCCTCCTATACCTGGTCGAAGTCGCTGGGCATGCTGCACTACCGGCAGATTTTCAGCCAGTTTGAGACCCAGCCGCAGGACAGCTATAACCTCGCCGACGCCAAGTCGCTGCTGCCGTTCGATCAGCCGCACGTGTTCAACATCCTGAACTCGTTTGACTTGCCGTTCGGCCGCGGCCGGAAGTTCCTCTCATCCGGCAACCGCGCTGTCGAAGCCCTTGTCGGCGGATGGACCATCGGTACGATCAACCGCTATGTCACCCAGGGCCCGATTGACATCGCGGCGCCGAATACGCTGAACGTGGGCACGCTTTTCACTCAGTACAAGAAGGCCAATCTGAATAACGCGGTGCCGATCCGTGCGAACATAGATCGCGGGTCGCTCGATCCGAACAATCCGGCTGTCCGCTGGTTCGGCTGCCAGCCGGAGGGTATCGCCGGCCGGCCGGGGCAGTTCCAGTGCGCAGCGAATTCCACGCCGTTCAACATTCCGGGCGAGTTTGAGTTCGGCAATGCCTCACGGTTCATCAGCGCGTTCCGACAGCCGCCGGCCTTCACCGAGCACCTCTCGATTGCCAAGCGCTTCACACTGTGGCCCAAGGGTGATAGCGGCCTGCGGTTCACCTACCGGGCCGACATTTTCAACCTGTTCAACCGTACCAACTTCGCGGTGAACGGAACGGTCGGCAGCCCCGATTTCGGCAAGGCCACCGGGCCGCAGGTGGGCGCCCGCATTATCACCATGGGCCTGCGGATGGAGTTCTGACCGTGACCGCATAGCCTGTTGACGCAGTACCAAGGCCGATGACCAGTCGCCGGGAATTCCTGAGAACCTCCGCGGCCGGGGCCGTGGTGGTTGCCGCGCTTCCGCAGGCCGCGCCTGTCGGCGACATCTTCCCGGAAGTGCTCAAAGGCGCCGAGAAGGCAGTGGAAACTCTGCTGCTGCGGCAGCAGCCCGACGGGGGCCTGAACGACGCTTACGAGCTGCCGACGCCCATGGCCACGTCGGGCTTTATCAGTGTGCTGGCCGCGGTGTACCTGGCGCCGGAGTCCCGCTTCCACCGCAGCCCGGAGTTGCTGGCGCGGATGGTGAAAGCGGCCAACAGCCTGCGCGGCGCGCAGCACGCCGACGGGACGGTGGACCTGCCCATCACCAACTTCGGCTCGCCTCCGGATCTGGCGTTCGTGCTCGAGCCGGTGGCGGTCACCTTGCTTCTTCTGCGCGCCAACCGGTCGCCGGAGCTGGGGCCTCTCGAGGCCGCGATCGAAGCCTTCATCCGTCGGGGAGCCGAGGGCCTGATTGCCGGCGGCATTCACACACCGAACCACCGCTGGGTGGTGGTGGGCGCGCTGGCCCGCTGCCACAAGCTCTTTCCCGATTCGCGCCTTCAGGGCCGGCTTCGGGCCCGCATTGAGGCGCGCGTTGACCAGTGGCTGGCCGAAGGCATGGATCTGGATGCCGAGGCGCAGTACAACGAGCGGAGCACCGGCGTCTACAACCCGATCACCGACAACGTGCTCGTTACCGCCGGCCGCATGCTGGACCGGCCGGCGCTGTTCGAGCCGGTGCGGAAAAATCTGGAGGCCATGCTGTACCTGAC
>JBKKAI010000199.1:0-2563 GCA_046714815.1 Terriglobia bacterium
GCCGGGCGGCGGCTGGCGCTGGGGCGCGCCGACCAGGGGGCGCGGCCGATTATCGCGGCGGTGCGCCGCCGCGGCGACCGCGCGCTGGCCGAGTACACCCGCCGCTTTGACGATTATCGCGGGCCGCTCCACCTGCCCCCGGCCGAGCTCAAGCGTGCCTGGAACCGGACGGCGCCCGCCTTGCGCCGCGCCATGCGTGCCGCCGAGCACAACATCGCGCGGTTCGCCAGGATGCAGATGCCGCGCCAGTGGCAGCGCACCGTCGCCCCCGGCATCCGCGCCGGCCAACTCCTGCGGCCGCTCGAAAGCGCCGGGTGCTATGTGCCGGGCGGGCGCTTCCCTCTGTTTTCCACAGCTTTGATGACGGCGGCGCCGGCGCGCGTCGCCGGCGTCGAGCGCGTGTACATCGCCTCACCGCGCGCGGCCGCGCCGGTGTGCGCCGCCGCGCACCTGGCCGGCGCCACCGGGCTGCTGGCCATCGGCGGCGTACAGGCCATCGCCGCCATGGCCTTTGGCACCCGGACCGTGCCGCGGGTGGACAAGATTGTCGGACCCGGCAACATCTATGTAACCGCGGCGAAGAAGCTGCTCTCCGGCGAAGTCGCGATAGATTTTCTGGCCGGCCCCACCGAGATTGTCATCGTCGCCGAGGATGGCCAGCCGGCCTGGCTGGCCGCCGACTTGCTGGCCCAGGCCGAGCACGATCCGGCGGCCGCCGCCATTCTGGTGACGCCGTCGCGCGCGCTGGCCGCGGCCGTGGCCGGCCACATCGCGCCGCGCTGGAAAAACTGCACGGCGCTGCTGGTGGCGGGCATGGAGCAGGCGCTCGAGCTGGCGAACCGCATCGCTCCCGAGCACCTGTCGCTTTCCGACCGCAGATGGGTCAAGCGCGTGCGCCACGCCGGCAGCGTATTCGTGGGGCCTTACAGTCCCGAAGCCGCCGGCGATTACGCGTCCGGCCCCAACCACGTGCTGCCCACCGCGGGTGCGGCGCGTTCGCGGGGCGGCCTGTCGGTGCTCGATTTCCTGCGGGTTGTCAGCGTGCAGGAACTCCGTTGGCGCGGCCTGCGTTCGCTGGCGCCGGCGATCACCACGATGGCCCGCGCCGAGGGCCTGGAAAACCACGCCCGCTCGGTAGAGATTCGCTTCGAGAAGGCAGGAGGATCGCGATGAAGCCGCGAGATGCCGTGGTGCGCATGGCCGAGTACCGGCCGCCTTCGTCGGGGCGCGAAGGCCGCCTGCGCCTGGACTTCAACGAAAACACTGTCGGCTGCTCGCCGCGCGTGGCGGCGGCGCTGCGCCGGCACATCACGCGCGACCGTCTGGCCACCTACCCGGAGTACGAATCTTCGCGCGGCCGCCTGGCCGCCGCCTTCGGCCGCGCCCCCGAGGAAACGCTGCTCACCAACGGCACCGATGAAGCGATCCAGCTCGCTCTCAACACGTTCGTGGATGCGGGGCAGCGCGTGATCATCTCCGAGCCCACTTTTGCGATGTACCGCTTCTACGCCTCGCTGGCCGGCGCCGAAGTGGTCAGCGTGCCCTGCGGCGACGACCTGGTGTTTCCCATCGAGGCCGTGCGGCGCGCGGCGCGCGAGCACGGCGCTCGCGCTATCTTCATCGCCAACCCGAACGACCCCACCGGCACGGCGATCGAGCCCGAAGCGATCGAGCGGCTCGCCGCCGAGTTCCCCGAGACGATGGTTTTCGCCGATGAAGCGTACTTCGAGTTCTTCGGAAAAACGGCGCTGCCGATGGTCGAGCGGCGCGGGAACCTGTTGGTGTCGCGCACGTTCTCCAAAGTGTACGGCCTGGCGGCCCTGCGCATCGGCTGCCTGTTCGCGCACCGCGATTCGGCCGCCTGCATGCGCAAGGCGCAGTCGCCCTACAGCGTAAACGCGGCGGCGGTGGCCGCGGCGCTGGAAGCGGTCTGCGACCGCGAGTACGTGAACAAATACGTGGCCGCGGCCGGGCGCTCTCGCGCCCTGCTCGTGGCCGAGCTGCGCCGCCGCGGAATCGAGTACGTCCCGACCCGGGCGAATTTCATCCTGGCGCGCTTCGGCGCCCGCTCCGGCGCTGTCCGCGACGGCCTGCGCGAGCGCGGCATCCTGGTGCGCGACCGCGGCCCGGAAATCGCGGGCGCCGTCCGCTTCACCCTGGGAACGACGGCGCAGACCCGGCGGCTGATCCAGGCGCTCGGCGAGATTTTATGAAGACACGCTCCGCCACCATCGAACGCAACACCAATGAAACGCGCATCCGCGCCCGCCTGTCGCTCGAGGGCCGCGGGCGCTCGCAGGTCTCCACCGGCGTCCGCTTCCTCGATCACATGCTGGAGCTGTTCGCCCGGCACGGCGGCTTCGACCTGGAGATGGAAGCTTCGGGCGACCTCGACGTGGACCAGCACCACACCGTCGAGGACGTGGGCATTGTTCTCGGGCAGTGCTTCGATCGCGCCCTGGCCGGCCGCCGCGGCATCAACCGCGCCGGCTACTTCCTGATGCCCATGGACGAGACGCTGGCTCTGGCCGCGGTGGATTTTGGAGGGCGCCCCGTCCTGGTG
>JBKKAI010000200.1:0-2594 GCA_046714815.1 Terriglobia bacterium
GCCGAGCGTGGCGTAGGAGTAGGTGTAGGCGCTGCCGGCGATGGGGATCATCGAGGCCAGCTCGGCGTAGCAGAGCGCGGCGAAGCCGCAGGCGACCGCGGTGAGAAAAAACGAAAGCGCGATGGCCGGGCCCGCGCCGGGGCGGCCGTGCAGCGACACCGCCTGGCTGCCGTGCTGCAGCAAGTCCAGCAGCGGCGCGTGCAGCACCGATTCAAAGGCCAGCCGCTGTCCCGCGGCCGCCGTGCCGGTGAGGATGAAGATGCCCGAGCCGATCACCGCGCCGACACCCAGCGCCACCATGCTCCACGGCCCCAGCGACTTCTTCAGCCGATGCCCGGGCTCCTCGGACTGGGCGATCAGGCGGTCAATGGACTTGGTGCGGAACAGTTGCGACGCCACGCGCCTCCCGGTTACCGTTTACGCGCACCGCCCGGCCCTTTCTTTCGCATCTTGCGCTTGCGCGAGCCGCGGTCGGCGGTGGATTTCGGCTTGGGCGGCTGCTTCTTGCGCACGGCGCGTTTCGCTTTCTTGCGTTCTTCCCGAGAGAGCTTTTTTGTATTCATAGAGGAAACTGTTATGGTACTAGGCCTTTTCGAGACCCGCAAACCTTTCCACCATTTTTTTCAGGCCGTACCCGGGAAAGGAAATAGTGAGCTTGACGTCGTCGCCGTCGCCCTCGCGGCGCAACACCACACCCACGCCGTACTTGGAATGGCGCACCCGCTGGCCCATGCGGATGCCCGGCGCTTCAGGCGCTCCGCCTCGCGGCTGCGCTCCGGGCAGCGGACCCCGCGTTTTTCCCGCGGGCGGCGGGGCGGAGCGTAACGCTCCGGGCGGCGGCGGCGCGAGGCCGCGCGCCGTGAAGAACCGGGTGATGTTCTCCATCGAGTTGTAGACCTCGCCGCTGTAGGGAACCCGCGGCTTGCGGCGGCTGCGCTCGTCGAGGTTCTCGACCAGCTCGAAGGGAATCTCGGCGAGGAACCGCGAAGGCTTGCTGAACTCCTGCATGTCGGCGCCGAAGCGGCGGCGGAACTCGGCGCGCGTCAGCACCAGGCGCTCGCGGGCGCGCGTCATGCCCACGTAGCAAAGGCGCCGCTCTTCCTCCAGGCCCGACTCGCCCGGAGCCTGCAGCGAGCGGCTGTGAGGAAACAGCCCCTCCTCCATGCCGGCCAGAAACACAACGGGAAACTCCAGGCCCTTGGCGGCGTGCAGCGTCATCAGCGTTATCGGGGCGCGCGCATCGTAGTCATCGGCTTCGGAGACCAGCGCGGCATGGTCCAGAAATTCCGCCAGGCCTTCGCCGCGCTCCACGCTGTCCTGCGCGGCGTTGAGCAGCTCCTGGACGTTTTCCACGCGGCTGAAGGACTCCGGCGTCGCTTCCTCCTCCAGCAGCGCCAGGTACCGCGTGCGGTCCAGAACGGCGCGCAGCAGTTCGGGGACCGGCGCTTCGGACTGCGCCAGCGCCACGAGGTCTTCGGCCAGGCGGCGAAACCCGGCCAGGGCGCCGGCGGCACGGGACGGCAGCAGCGTAGCGGGTTGCCCGCCCCGTTGCGCATGCCCGTCCAGCACCGCACCGATCGCCGGCCACAACGCCAGGTTGTTTTCCAGCGCGCAGCGCTCGAGCTGTTCCTGCGTGCCCTTCCCGATGCCCCGCGGCGGAGTGTTGACGATGCGCAACAGGCTCAGCGAATCGTCAGGGTTCTGGGCGAACTTCAGGTAGGCCACCAGGTCCTTGATCTCCGACCGCTCGTAAAAGCTGAAGCCGCCGACCACGTGGTATTTCATGCTGTAGCGGCGCATGGCCTCTTCCATCAGCCGCGATTGCGAGTTCATGCGGTAGAGGACGGCGGCGCGCCCTTCGGGGTTGTCGCGCAGGTAGCGGCTGATCGAGTCGGCCACGAACAGGGCCTCGTTTTCGGCGTCGCCGCCGGTGTAGAGGCCGACCGATGCGCCCTGCTCGTTTTCGGTCCACAGCGTTTTGCCCTTGCGGGCCTTGTTGTTGGCCACCACCGCTCCGGCGGCCGCGAGGATATTGCGGGAGGAACGGTAGTTCTGCTCCAGCCGAATGGTGCGCGCCTCGGGAAAGTCCTTCTCGAACTCCAGGATGTTGCGGATGTCGGCGCCACGCCAGCCATAGATGGACTGGTCTTCGTCGCCGACAACGCACAGGTTGTGGTGCGCACGCGTCAACAACACGATCAATTCATACTGGGTGCGGTTGGTGTCCTGGTACTCGTCCACCATCACGTAGCGGAAGCGCCGGCTGTACTTTTCCTCAGTCTCGGGGCTGGCGGCCAGCAGGCGCACTGCTTCGAGCAGCAAATCGTCGAAATCGAGCGCGTTCGAGCGGCGAAGCGCCGACTGGTAGCGCTCATAAATCAGCGCCACCTGCTCGCCCTCCGGCGTGGGCGAGCTCTGGTACATCCCTTCCGGGGTGACCCCGTGGTTCTTGGCATGGCTGATGCGCGAGAGGACGGTGCGCGGCTGCAGGGCGCGGTCGTCGAGCCCCAGACCCCTCATCTGGCTCTTGATTACCGCCAACTGGTCGGTATCGTCGTAAATGGTGAAGTCCCGCGGGATGCCCGCCGCCGGCC
>JBKKAI010000201.1:0-9377 GCA_046714815.1 Terriglobia bacterium
CTTGCGAAATCGGGGGCAGGCCCCAACCCCCACGTCGAAACATCGCGGCTGGCTTCGACCAGCAGCCCTCAAGGGCTTCTCGCCCTGGTGCCTCATTCATTAGCAAGTCACTTACCAAGATTCACCCTCCCAGCAAGCCGCTATCGTGCTGAATCCTAAGAATCTATCTTATCAAAACCGAAGCGGATACCGAAAACAGAAGTATTTGTACTGTTTTTAACAGGCCGTATGTTGTTGACGTAGCACAGGAAGGAGCTTCGAAAACCCGCGCACAGGCAACAATGCCTGTGCCACTTAGAAGACGAAGCTGAAGCCGCCGCGGAAGCTGCGGGCGTTCTGAACCATGAGCAGGCGCTTCTTGTGGGCGGTGGTGATGGGCACGTATCCCTGGGCGAGGAGGTTGCGGAAGTCGGCCAGGGCTTCGACACGTCCGGGCAGCATGTCGAACGAAGGCAGGGGCTGTCGGATGACGATATTCAAATAGGGATCAGCCTGCCCGAGGCTGTCGTCATAGATGTCGCTGGCGGTCACCGCGGGGCCCGCAATCCATTTGTAGCCGGCGTAGATCCGCGTGCGGATGACGGGGATATCGGCGGCCAGCTTCACGGCCAGCGCGTGGGCGTTCTGCATCTTCATGATGGCCCGGAGTTCGTCGTCGGTGCCGGTGAACAGAACCATGCGCTCGGGCATCAGCACTCCGCCGTAGGTATAGGCGAACGTGGCCTGGAGGCGATCGCTGAGCTTGTGATTCAGCGCGGCGCGCAGGCCGCCGGTATGGTGATTCCCGCTGTTGAACGTGAACTGGTTGGTGAAAACGTCGGGCATGAAGTCGGGGATACCCGCTTCGCCGCCGGGCCCGGAGGTCAGGGCGAGGTCGCTGATGTCATCGCGGTAGATGGCGGCGTGCACCGCGGTGCCGGCTCCCAGGTTGCGGCGATAGGAAACTTCCATGTGACGGCCGCGCTGAATGGCGGTATTCCCGTCGCGCAATGACATCCGCGGAAACACGGAAAGCTGGGAGGCGACTTCGCGCAGCGAGTCGGCGCCGGGAAGCCGCTCGTGCGGCGCGCCCTCGGTGTAGTAAATCTGCCAGGAGGAGTGCCCGCCTCCGTCCCACGTGATGCGGCCGTAGGGGCTGAAACTGCTGAGGCGATCAAGGAAGCTGATGGAATCGTAGAGAACACCGTATTCGAGGGTGACCTCGCCCGCCACCTGCAAGCGATCGCCCGCGGCCAGCGTCAGACTTTGCATGCGCTCATCGCCGGCGCCGCTGCGCCCCAGGAAGGCGCTGGGCAGGAAGACCTGGCGCAGCGTCACCGAAAGCTCCGGCGTCGAGCCGTTGGCCATCTCGCGGCGGAACGAGCCGCGGAACGCGGTGGCGGGCGTCTGGCGCTCGTAGCCGACGTTGCCGCTGAGCAGCACGCTGGAGTTGTGGAAGACGCTGTTGGCCAGGGTAAACGAAGTATTGAAGTCGGCCTCGCTGCCGGCGCTGGTCGAGCGGCCGGCGCCGCCGCTGAACTGCAGCACGGCGTTCTTCGTCTCCGGGTCCCGCGGCGCGCGAGGGGTTTCCTCGTCCTGCCCGTGGTACCGCAAGGCGGGCCGGGTGGCGCCGGCGCTGCGCAGCACCCAGGTCCAGTCGTCATCGCCCGGCGGGTTGATGCGGCGGCCCTGCAGCGCATTCACGGTATCGAACAGGGAAGCCAGGTTGATCGAGAGGAAAGACCGCCCGCCCGGCTCGACAGCCACGTTTTCCTTAAGCACGGGAAGGAAGCTGGCGAGGGAAACCCGCAACGAGTAATGCCCGGGGATTACGCGTTCCAACAGGAAGGCCCCGCGGTCGCTGCTGTAAACCCGGTGCAGGATCCGGCCATCGCCGCCGATCAGGGTGACGGCTGCGCCCATCTGCGGGATGCCGCGGGCATCAACGACCACGCCGGCCATCACGCCCAGCGGCGCGCCGGCCACCCGGAGCATTCGCTCCGGGTCCCCGCGCATGGCCGAAGGCGACGGCAGCGCCGCCAGCGCCACAAGCAAAAGGGCCGCTACCGGAGCAAACCGCCGAAACCGGAAATGAATCGCAGTCATGTATTCCTGTCTAGCTGCGACGCCACCCCCTATTGTACCGTAAACATGGCCGAGGGGGTGATCGTTTGCTTGTTGATATCGTCGGTCACCTTCACCTGTAACTTGTAGCGTCCCGGCTCCAGGCCGCTGAGCGGCAGCACTTTTTCAAGCGTCATCTGCTGGGACGCGCCCAGTATCTGCGAGCTGTTTTCGGCGAAGTGGAAGACCTGCTTGTCGTCCCTCAAAACCGCGTATTCCACGGTCGCCGAGGGTTTCTGGGTCTTCTGATCGGTTCCCAGGTTGTACACCTGCATGTAGATTCCGAGCCGCTGGCTGCGGTTGAACCGCTCGGCAACGTTGGGCCGCACCTTGGTCGAGCCGATCACGAACTGGCCCTTGCCGATCTGCTTGGTGGAAACCTTCTCGAGCTGGTCGGCCAGGATCAGCGTGGAGGCCGACAGCGTTTCCTCGTCGTAGCGCGGGACCCGGATGGCCTGGGTGTAAGTGCCCATGTTGCCGCTGACGATGTCTTTCAACACCATGTTGATCCGATAGAGCCCCGGACGCAACGGCAGCCCCTGCCAGTAGACCCGCGAGTGGTTCAGGTAGTTCTTGAACTGGTCGGCCGGCACGTCAATCTGCACCACGTCTTCGAAGGTCTGTACCACGCGGCCGGTCATGCTGGTAACGCGCCCGAAGATATTCACCAGCCCGTGCTGGACGCCCTCCTTGTTCTGGAAGGCCATGTCTTTGACGCTCACCTGCACGGTCAGCGCGCTCAGCACGGTGTCGGAGGTGATCCGGATGAAATCGGTGCGCACCTGGAAGGGGAACAGATTATAGCTGACCTTGGTGCTGACGACCTCTTCCAGATCCTTGAACTTCACCGGGGGCGGCCGCTGCAGCCTGGCGAACTGTTCGAGGCGCTCGAACTGGTTCATCCGGGCGGGCTGGCCGCCGATGGCCTCGCCGAGCCGCGTGCCGTCGGTGCGGTTGAAGCGGTCGGCCTTGCTGGACATGCCCATCTGCTCGAGCAGGGTCAGGCCGGCGTTGGGAACGTGGAGCAGCGCGTCCTTTTCCGACGGGTCCATCGTCATGCGGTACTCGCCGGTCATGGTGGGGTCCACGAACTCGACGATGACCTCCTGGCCGATGCCCTCGATGTAGCGGTAGCGCCACTTCTCGAACGGGAAAGTGGATGTGGTGCCGCCGCCCTCTTCCGGCGGCCGCTCGTAGCTGCCTCCGGAGGGATGCGACTCAACCTCGTCGGCGGGGCCGAAGGTGATGTAGATCCGCCCGCGGTCCGCCTTCCACCCCGGGATCCCCGAGGCGAAGTGCTCGTTGGCGTAGGCGATGCGCCGGTAATGTTCTTCCTTGTATTCGTTCTCCTGGGTGTCCGGGCTGGGGTCGCGGCGGAGCCAGAACTGTTCGATAAACTGCTCCCGCTCTTCGGCGTTCTGGAGGCGCTTGAAGGCCTGCCGCTCTTCGTCGGTGATGACGTAGGCCACGTCCTCGCTCAGCCACTTCTCGAAGGGCCGGTTCAGTTCCTTTTCCAGGCTGCGGCGGCGGCGCTCGCGCTCCTTCTCGCTGAGGGGCGCCGGCTCCTTGGCCTTGTCCTTTTTGTCTTTGTCGCCGGCCTGGAGCGAAAGCACCAAACCCGCGGGAACCAGGAGCAGAGTGGCAATGAGAACGAAGAACGACGCTCTAAACTTCATACAAAACCCCCGAACGAAAGCGGTACCCGGACGCAGCATCAGGTCAAAAATTCCCTTGGCAGTATTGTACGAGCCGGGCCAAGGCGGCGTCAAGCATATACGCGGGTCACCCCAAGTCGCCGCATCGTTACCGCACCCTGGCGATGCTGGTCAGACGCCGGGCGGAGGGGTCTGGTTACACCAAAAAGAGAAAAGCTTGCTATACTGGAGTTCAGGGTTAAAAATTTCGCAACCTGACCTCCGTTTGTCCGTCTAAGGAAGTTTGGACCTCGGCCCGCGGGCGGATACGACTGTTTTGGTGAACTTTTCCGGGGGCGTTGCGTATACAGACCAGAGGGACACGCATCCTTACGGTCCCGGGAGCTTTTTCGATGAAGAAGTGGAAGAAGATCACGCTGGCGGTGGGCGGCCTGCTGGTGCTGGCCATCGTGGCCGCCGTCAGTGTCAAGATGAGCCGGAAGGGAATCGTCACCGTGCAGACCGGGAAGGTCGCCCGCCAGGACCTGGTGTCGCTGGTGACCGCCTCCGGTGAAATCAAGCCGCTGAGCTACGTGAACCTCGGCGCGACGGCGTTCGGCAAGATTACCGAGATTCGCGTGAAGGAAGGCGACCGCGTCAAGAAGGGCCAGTTGCTGGCCAAGCTGGAAGCGGTGCAATCCTCGGCTGAGGTGGAAGCGCAGACGGCGGCATTGCGGGCGGCCGAGGGCGATGTCAACGCCTTCGAGGCGGCCTCGAAGTCGGCGGAAGCCGCCTACCGGACCGCGCAGGCCGATGTGACGCGCGCGCGCGCCGAGCTGGAAAAGGCGCGCCTGGAATTCGAGCGCGGCCAGAGCCTGTTTCGCGACCAGTTGATCAGCAAGTCGCAGTTCGATTCCGCCAAGGCCGCCCACGATGTGGCCGAGGCCGTGGTCACGCAATCCGACGCGCGCGTGGCGCAGAACCGCGCCCAGCTCGACCAGGCGCGCTCGCAGCAGCAGAACGCGCGCACCCGCATCCAGCAATACCGCGCCAACGTCACCCGCGTCTCCGATGTGTTGAGCAAACACACCTTCCTTTCGCCGATAGACGGGGTGGTGACGAACCTGCCCGTGGAGAGCGGCGAGACCATGGTCATGGGCATCCAGAATTCCCCCGGCAGCCTGCTGATGACCATCGCCGACATGTCGGTGATTACCGCCGAAGTGAAGGTGGATGAGACCGACATCGTCAACGTGCGGCTGGGCCAGTCGGCCGACGTCACCATTGACGCCATCCCCAACAAGATCTTCAAGGGCAAGGTCACCGAGATCGGCAACAGCGCCGTGATTCGCTCGACGGGTCTGGCGACCTCGCAGTCCAACATCGCCAGCCAGGAAGCCAAGGACTTCAAGGTGGTGATCACACTGGAAGCGCCGCCGGAGAACCTGCGGCCCGGCCTCTCCACCACCGCCAAAGTACAGACCGCCAGCAAGACCAACTCGCTGGCCATCCCCATCCAGGCGCTGACCATCCGCCAGAAGTCGGACCTGGAGGTCCAGGACCCCAAGAAGAAACCCAACAGCGGCGCGGCGCTGGCGGCCGGTCCCGAGGCCCGCGCAAAGGAAAAAGAGGCGAAAAAGGAGATCCAGGGCGTGTTTGTCGTGCGCAACAACAAGGTGGAGTTCGCGCCGGTCGAGACCGGCATCACCGGCGTCACCGACATCGAAGTCACCAGCGGCCTGAAGGAGGGCGACGAGATCGTCACCGGCAGCTACCGCGTGCTGCGCACCATCCGCAACGCCGCCGCGATCAAGGTGGACAACAAGGCCCCGAAGAAGGAAGACGACAAGTAGCACAGGCATTCCTGCCTGTGCTAAGAGGACGAGGAAATGGCGACATCGAGCACGGAACTGAAGCCGGCGGGCCCCAACGGCGCGCCCCCACCCGATGTCCTGATCCGCGTGGAGAACCTGTGGAAGACTTACATCATGGGTTCCCAGGAGATCCACGCCGTGTCGGGCGTGAGCATGGAGATCAAGCGGAACGAGTACGTGGCCGTCATGGGGCCGTCGGGCTCGGGCAAGTCCACGCTGATGAACCTGATCGGGTGCCTGGACACGGCGTCCAGCGGCAGCTACTGGATCAACCGGCGGCTGGTGAGCGACATGACCGACGACGAGCTGGCCTTCATCCGCAACAAGGAGATCGGCTTCGTCTTCCAGACCTTCAACCTGCTGCCGCGCGCCTCGGCGCTGCACAACGTCGAGCTGCCGCTCATTTATAACGGCACGCCGGCCGACGCGCGGATCGAGCGCGCCAAAGAAACGCTGGCGCTGGTGGACCTGGCCGACCGCATGCACCACAAGCCCAACGAGCTGTCGGGCGGCCAGCGCCAGAGGGTGGCCATCGCCCGTGCCCTGGTGAACCGGCCCTCGATCCTGCTGGCCGACGAGCCCACCGGCAACCTGGACTCCGCCACCGGGCAGGAGATCATGGCGCTGTTTGACCGGCTGCACGCCCAGGGCAATACCATCGTGCTGGTCACGCACGAGCACGATATCGCGATGTTTGCCCATCGCGCCATCCACATCCGCGACGGAAAGATCGCCAAGGACGAAAGAACCCGGTAGGGAGCGCAGGCGCTCCTGCCTGCGGAAGGTTTTTTCAGCCTCCGCCCGGCAACGATGGCCATGATGCGGAGGGTCCGCTCTGTATGTTTCTTCGAGAATCCATCCGGCTGGCCCTCGATACCCTGCGGGCCCACAAGCTGCGCAGCTTCCTCACTCTGCTGGGCATCATCATCGCCGTCACCACGCTGATCGCCGTAGTTTCGGTGATCGAGGGGATGAACCGCTACATCGCCGAACGAGTGGCCAACCTGGGATCGAACGTCTTCGACGTGGACCGCTTCGGGATCTGTTGCCGCAGCCAGAAAGAGTGGCTGGAGGCCATCAAGCGCCCGCTCATCCAGATGGAGGATTATCAAGCCCTGCGCGACGGTATGAAGCTGGCCAAGGCGGTCGGCGCGGTGTCCTGGGGGTTGCGGCTCGACGTAACTTCGGGAAACAAAGAGCAGCAGGACGTGAGCATCCGCGGCGCCACGCCCAACCTGATCCACATCGGCAACGAGCAGGTGGAACTGGGCCGCTTCATCGCCGAGAGCGATTTCGAGCACCGCACCCAGGTGGCCTTCATCGGCGCCGACGTGGCCGAATCGCTGTTCGCCGGGGGTGTGGTGCTGGACAAGATGCTGGTTTTCCGCGGCCAGCCGTTCCGGGTGATCGGCGTGGCCAGGAAGGTCGGCACCGTCTTCGGCCAGACCCAGGACAACTTCATCTACATCCCGCTGACCACTCTGAGGAAGATCAACGGCGCCTATAACACCCGCGTCACGATCCGCATCCAGGCGCTGGCGCCGGCGTTGATGGACCAGGCGCAGGACGAGGCGCGGCTGCTGATGCGCGCCCGGCACCATCGGCGGTTCAACGACAAGGACAGCTTTGGCATTGTCAGCTCCGACTCGATCTACCAGCTCTGGGAAAACCTCACCGGCACCATTGCCATGGTGGCGGTGGGAGTGACGGCGGTGTTCCTGGTGGTGGGCGGGATCGTGGTGATGAACATCATGCTGGCCAGCGTCACCGAGCGGACGCACGAGATCGGCATCCGCAAATCGCTGGGCGCGCGGCGGCGCGACATCCTGATGCAGTTTCTGGTGGAGGCCGTCGCCTTATCCACCGCGGGCGGCGTTATCGGCGTGCTCATCGCCTATCTCGGCACGCGCCTGATGACCGCGTTCACATCGGTCCCCTCGGCGCTGCCGATCCCCGCGGTGATTACAGCGGTGCTGGTGTCGGCGGCCATCGGCCTGTTCTTCGGCATTTACCCGGCCAACAAGGCGGCGCGCCTGGACCCCATCACCGCGCTGCGCTCGGAATGAAGATGAGACGACTGCAGGTCAGCGCGACGCTCGGTGAGAACATGCGGCTGGCGATGTGGACGCTGGCGTCCCACAAGCTGCGCTCCGCCCTTACCATCCTGGGCGTGGTGATCGGCACCACCTGCGTCATCGCCATCGGCTCCATCCTTACCGGGATGAACCGGCGCATCATCAACGACCTGGAGCAGTTTGGCACCAACACCATCTTCGTGCAGAAATTCAGCGCCGGCATCCGCTTCGGCCGCCGCAGCCGCGAGGAGCGCATGCGCAAGCCCATCTCCTATGCCGATTTCGAGGCGGTGCGTGAATCCTGCACGGCCTGCAAGTACGTGGGGCTCTACATTGACGCCTGGGTCCCGGACAACGCCCGCTTCAAGAACGAGCGCATGGACACAGTGATGTACGGCGGCACGATGCCCGCCTTCGCCGATGCCATGAACCTGGAAGTCCAGGAAGGGCACTTTTACACCGCCAGCGAAAACCAGCACCGCGCCGAGGTCTGCGTCATCGGCTACGAGGTGGCCAGGACCTTCTTCCCGCACGGCGGCGCGGTCGGCAAGGAACTGGTGGTCAACGGGCACGGCTGCCACGTCATCGGTGTCTTGGCCAAGTTCAAGGCCGGGCTCGGCGGCGAGAACTCCATGCACGACCGCCGCATCATGACGCCCTATGAGACCTTCGTGAAGTTCTATCCGAACTCAATACACCAGGAAGTGTTCATGCCCATCCAGGCGCGCTCCGGGATGCTTCCGGTGGCGCTCGACCAGGTGCGCGACGCGATGCGCCGCAGCCGCAAGGTGGCCTTCAACCAGCCCGATAATTTCGGCATGGCCACCTCCGATTCCATGATCGAGCAGTTCCACCAGATCACCGGCGCGGTGGCGCTGGTGATGGTGGTGATCAGCTCGATCGGGCTGCTGGTGGGCGGCGTCGGGGTGATGAACATCATGCTGGTCTCGGTGACGGAGCGCACCCGCGAGATCGGCGTGCGCAAGGCCATCGGCGCGCGCCGCCTGGATATCATCCAGCAGTTCCTGATGGAAGCCTCCACGCTGACCGGGGCCGGAGGCCTGCTCGGCATCCTCATCGGCGTCCTGATCAGCGTCGCGATCCAGTTGCTGATTCCCAGCCTGCCGTCGGTGGTGCCGCTGTGGGCCATCGTCATCGGCTTCCTGGTCTCGGTCTCGGTGGGCATCTTTTTCGGGATGTGGCCCGCCGTCAAAGCCGCCCGCCTCGACCCCGTCGAAGCCCTCCGCTACGAATAAAGACCCTCAGACCGGCCTGCCGGCCAACCCGAAGTGCGGCGCCGCCGCCAGCATGTGGCGATCGCTGGTCCAGACTTCGGTGAACCCTGCTTCTCGCGCGCACACCAGGTGGACGGCATCACCCGCCCGGACATAAGCGGACGGCGGCAGGCTTGCGGTTTCGGCTTCGACCTGAAAGAGAAGCCGCTCCGTGATCGGGAAGAGTACCCATGCGCGCCGGTCGACGTCGTTGAGAAACAGGCGTCGCAACCGGGCGCTCTGCTGCGCCGTGATGGATCCCTCCCGAACGTGCCGGTGGAAAGTGCATGCCAGTTCTGCAACCGTCCAAGCGGATGAAAAAAGACCCGAAGCCTTGGCAGCCAGCGCTCTGACGCTGGTTCCATCCGGCTCGTGCAGATAACACTTGGCGACGTACGCAGTATCGAAGTACAGCCT
>JBKKAI010000202.1:0-4398 GCA_046714815.1 Terriglobia bacterium
GAGTGGTGTTTCCCGTCCAGCGTTTACAACGTGCCCATGCTGTCATTCCGAGCGGAGCGAGGAACCTGCTGTTTTCAACAGGCGCGAAAAGCGGATCCCTCGCTGCGCTCGGGATGACAGGGCGCAGCTTCAGCGCGCGGCGACGGCGCGATCGAGCAGCGCCTGGATCGCCTGGTGGTTGTGTTTTCTGGCCTGATCGAGGGCGTTGGCGCCTTCCTTCGTGCGCACGCTGGTGTCGGCGCCGGCTTCCAGCAGGGCGCGGGCCACTTCGGTGTTCCCGAAGTCCATCGTCGCGGCATAGAGCAGCGGCGTCATCCCGTACTTGTCTACCTGGTTGACTCGCGCGCCGAGGCCGATCAGCGTGCGGACCAGGCGAGGGTGGTCGCCCAGCACCGCCCAGCTCAGCATCGTCATACCGTCGGGTCCCGGTTCGTTGACCTTGGCCCCGCGGCGCAACAGAAGCTCGACCGTGCCGGTCTCCCCGCCGAAACTGGCCATCATCGCGGCCGGCGTCGCGATCATGCCGAGCAGAACCATCTTGTGGTTTATGACGGCGCCTTTCTCCAACAGCAGCGCGGCTGTTTCGCTGTCGCCGGTTGCCGCGGCGAGAAACAATGGCGAGGCGTCGAACAGGATGCGGTCACGCGGCCCGAATTTCACCCTCGCGCCCTTCCCCAGCAACAGCCGCACCGCTGCCGCGTTGCCCTTGTATTGAGAGGCGACCATCAGCGCGGTGAAGCCGGTCTTGGCGGCGTCATTCACGCGGGCGCCGCCATCGAGCAACAGCTTCACTTTATCCGGATCGGCGGCGGCCATCATCAGCGGGGTTGTTCCGCCGGCGGTCTTGCTGTTGGGATCCAACCCGCGGTCGAGACGGGACCGCAGCTCGGCAGCGCTTCCGAATAGCGCCGTTTCCATCCAGGCCTCGGCCGGCGGCGCGAGGTCGCCGGTGGCGAGCAGCGCCGCCGGAGGATCGGCCCGCCGCAGTGGGAGCGACAGCGCCATCACCGCCCAGCTTGCGGCCATCGCCGAAATCATCTGGTGTTTCCCGTGAGGATAGCCGGTTTCCATGTAGGGCGGGCTGACGGGCGCCGGAGAGAGGAGACGGGTTGGCGCCAGCCACGAACCATCGGGCAGTTGGGAATTCAGCAGGAAGCGCAGCCCGCGCTGGTAAGCCGGGTCGCCAGTGGGGACGCCGCCGGCCTCATGGAGAGCCACCAGGACTTCTCCGGTCGAATAAGCGTCGCTGTCGCGGGAGGGCAGTTGCGCCCATCCGCCGTCACTCCGCTGCTCGGCGCTCAGGGCCTCCGCGAGCCTCCGCAGGTCGCCGCTCCCGGCGCCGGCCCATCCCAGGCCCAGCAGTTGGAACGCGCGATGTTCGGTAGTCAGGGGTGTGGCCGACAGCAGCCAACGCCGCGCTCGCGCAACACGCTCCTGTGTTTCGGCAGCGAGTTGTGCCGGCATGTAAAGTTGCAGGGCGCGCAGCGCGACGGCCGTCGCGGTGAACCCTCCGTGCGCCTGCGGCGGGCGCACATCTATCGTCGTCCAGCGGCCGTCCGCGGTTTGCCGCCGCGCGATCAATCGCGCGTAGACCGCGGTGGAAAGGCTTGCGGGGATTCCGGCGCTGTGCGCGGCCAGCAGGGTGTATGCATCAAAGTAGGGATCAATGATGTGCGTGTACTGTACCGCCCGGTCGAGGTCGCGGAGGAACGAAAACGTTCGCCGGGCCGTTTCTCGCGCGGCTGCCTCGTCAAGCGGAACGCCATGCTCCCGAGCCACACGGAAAGCCATCAGCGGCAGGATCTCGTGATGGCATGAGACGCAGTCCTGCTTCTGCTGCCACGTCCCGATACTGCTTTGCAGCAGCTTCAGGGCCTCCGCCGCCGCCTGTTTGATTTGCTGCTCGCCGGCGGCCACTTGGAGCGGGGCGGGCAAGATGCCCGCGCTCCCAGGAACGCTCAGCGCCGCGACCAGCAGGAACAGAAGTAAGGCAGTTGGAAGACGCACAGCGGACATGTCGAGGCCCTTCCCCGATTTTGTTTGCGAGGCTACGTCCAAAGCGCCGTAAGGGGCTTGCCCTGCACCAACTCACGCGGCTGGTCGAGGTGATTGCGGATCTCCTGGTCCGGATCAATCCCGAGCGAGTAGTAGACCGTCGCCAGCAGGTCGGTGGGATGCACCGGCGATTCCTTCGGCGCCGAACCATGCTGGTCCGACAGGCCGTAGAGCTTGCCGCCGGGGATGCCGGCGCCGGCGATAAGAGCGGTGTAGCAATACGGCCAGTGGTCGCGGCCGTCCGGGGCGTTCGTGTTGCCCGAGGTGCTGACTCCAAGGCGCGGCGAGCGGCCGAATTCGCCGACCGCGATGACCAGCGTCTCCTTGAGCAGGCCACGTTGCGACAGGTCGTCGAGCAGCGCCGAGAGCGAGTGGTCCAGCACCGGGCAGTGGAGTGTCTTCAGCGGCTTGAAATTTGCGGCGTGCGTGTCCCAGGAATCCACTTCCGGGTTGCCGTTGGCCACCGCCGGCCAGTTCAACTGCACGAAGCGCGTGCCGGCTTCGATCAGCCGGCGGGCCATCAGCGCGCCCTGTCCGAAGGTGGTGCGCCCGTATTTCAGGCGCATCTTGTCCGGCTCTTTCGTCAGGTCAAACGCGTCGCGCGCCTTGCCGGAAAGCACCAGGTCGAAGGCCTTGCCGTAATACTCGTCGAGCGCGTAAGACTTCACGGCTTTTTCGAGCTCCGGCATCGAGCCGTTGATCCCCTTGAGAAGCGTGAAGCGATCCTTCAGCCGCTCGGCCGGGACGTCCTTGCGCAGCGCCAGGTCATCAAGCTGGATCGGCTTGTTGGGGTCCTGATACAGCCGGTAGGGATCGAAGGCCTTGCCGAGGAAACCCGCGGCGCCGCCCTTGCCGATGACGCCCGATTCCTGCAGCGTGCGCGGCAGCTCGACAAACGGCAGCACGGCCTCGGCAGGCGGCTTCAACTTGGAAATGTGCGAGCCGGCGGTTGGAAAATCGGCGGGCGACGGCGGCTCAAGCTGGCCCGACGGCGAAACTTTGTCCGGCGGATACCCGGTGAGCATCTGGTAAATCGCCGCCGTGTGGTTGAACAACCCTTCCGGGGTGTAGCTCATCGAGCGGATCAATGTGTACAGGTTCACGTGCTCGGCCAGCAGCGGCATCGTCTCGCTGAGCTGGATGCCGGGCACCTTGGTCGGGATGGCCTTGAATTCGCCGCGGATGTTCGAGGGCGCGTCCGGCTTGGGGTCCCAGATATCCAGGTGGCTCGGCCCGCCCTGCAGGAAGCAGAGGATAACGGACTTGGCCGCGCCGAAACCTTTCATGCCCTCCAGCCGCGAGGCGCTTGCGGCGTGGGCTTTCTGCCAGGAGAAGAAGTCAGCGAGGTTCAGCCCGAGAAGGCCCACCGAGCCGACACTGAGGAACTCGCGGCGTGACAGCCCTTCGCAGAGCCGGCCGCAGCGTCCAGGAATCTTCAGCATGAAAGCGCTCCTTACACCGCACAGGCTCGCCGCGGCGAGGCTGTGCTACCTATTGAACAAAAATGCGTTGCTGTTCAGCAGCGCCCATAACAGGTCCTGGGCGGCGGCGGCGCGCCCGCTGCCCTTTCCGAGATAGGCGATGGCCGCGTCAATCTCTTTCGGCTCGGGCGGACGGCTCAGCGTCGAGAGATAAATCTCCTCGACCAGCTCGCGGTCCGGCTTACCAGCCAGGATCAGCTTCGCCACCAGGCCCCTGGGGTCCGCCACGGCCTCGCCCACCGCGGGTCCGTTGATCAGGCTCATGGCCTGCGGCAGGCTCATATCGAAGCGGCGCTCGCACTCGCAGGAGGTTTCCCGCTGCGGACGCCCGAACAGGTCGAGGAAACCGCCCATGCCTACGTGCGGGCCGGGAAGTTGCTCGGCGCGGAACTCCGGCGGCACCTCGGTGAAGCGGGGCCGCGCGCCGGTGGCCAGCGCGATCGAATCGAGCAACTGCTCGGCGCTCAAACGCCGCGGCAGCGCGTGCGAGAAGTTCACCTGGTCGTCGGCGTTCCAATCGTTGGTGCGGAACGACGCCTGGTAAGCGCGCGAATTCACAATCGTCCGGATCAGATGCTGTAGATCGTAGTCGTGCTCGGCGAGGTCGCGGGCCAGCGCGGCCAGCAGCGGCTCGTTGCTCGGCGGGTTGGAGGCGCGGATGTCGTCCACCGGCTCAATGATGCCGCGGCCGAAGAAATAGCTCCAAACGCGGTTGGAGATGGCGCGGGCGAAAAACGGGTTCTGGCGCGACGTCAGCCACTCCACCAGCGCCTCGCGGCGGTTGGCGGCCGGAGGCACCGGCGGCGCGCCCCCCCCGGGGCGCCCGGGTGGCGGCGGCCCCGCGCGGGCGGGGTTGTGGGGG
>JBKKAI010000203.1:0-6407 GCA_046714815.1 Terriglobia bacterium
TGTAAAAGACAGCGGTCAGAAGAATCGCCGCCGAAATCACGACCACCAAACCGACTCTTGCCTGTTCCGTCATAGAACCCTTTGGCGCCCTTTACTGCGCTGCGTTTTCCGCCGGCGCGCCCTCGCCCGAAACCAGCGTTTCGACGTAAGCGTCGCCGGCCTTTTCCGAATCGGGGACGCGGTCAAGAAACTGGCGGACCCGCACGTGAGTAGAAGCCCGGATTTCTTCCCTGGTCCCGTTGGCGATGATACGCCCTTTGTCGAGCACGGTGATGCGGTCGGCGATCAGGAAGGCGCTGGCCAGCTCGTGGGTAACCACCACAATGGTCATGCCGAACGCGGACTTCACTTTCAAGATCAGGTCATCAATGCCGGCGGCGATGACCGGGTCGAGCCCGGCCGAGGGCTCGTCGAACAACAGGATCTCGGGGTCCATGGCCATGGCGCGGGCCACGCCGGCGCGCTTCTTCATTCCGCCGGAGAGCTGCGCCGGCATGTAGTCCTCGAAGCCGGCCAGGCCCACCTGCTCCAGCTTCAAGCGGGTCATGATCTGGATGGTGGACTCCTCCAGCTTGGTGTGCTCGCGCAGCGGCAGCGCGACGTTGTCGCCCACCGACATCGAGTTGAACAGCGCGCTGCCCTGGAACGACAGGCCCATCTTGCGGCGGAGGTCATTCAACTGGTCTTCGCGGATCGAGCAGATGTCCTGCCCCATGATATGAATCGAGCCGGAGGTGGGCCGCTCCAGCGCGACAATATGGCGCAGCAGCGTGCTTTTTCCCGACCCGCTGCCGCCCAGGATCACCATGGTCTCGCCGCGCTGCACGTCCATGTTGACGTCGTGCAGCACTTGGCGGTCGCCGTAGTGCGTCACCAGGTTCTTGACGGAGATGATCGGCCCGTTTGTTTCCGCCACGTGTTTACCCCAACAGATAAAAGAATGCCGTGAAGACGACGTCTACCACGATCACGCTGAAAATCGAGATCACCACCGACGCGGTGGTGGAGCGGCCCACGCCCTCCGGCCCGCCGGCCACGGTGAAGCCCTCGTAGCATCCGATCTGCACGATGACCATGCCGAAGACGATACTCTTGATCAGGCCGGAGACGATGTCGCGCATCACCAGCGCTTCGGAGGTGGCCAGCAGGTAGGTCTGCAGGCCCATGCCCATGGCGCTGAAGGCGAACGCCGCGCCGCCCAGGATGCCCAGCAGGTCGGCGATCGTGGTCAGGCACGGCATCATGATCATCATGGCCACAAACTTCGGCACCAGCAGGAAGTTGATAGGGTTCAGGCCCATGGTCACCAGCGCGTCCACTTCCTCGCTGACCTTCATCGTGCCCAGTTCGGCGGCGAAGGCCGACCCGGAGCGGCCGATCACGATGATGGCGGTCATCAGCGGCCCCAGCTCGCGGGTGATGGATACGGCCACCAGGTCCACGACGAAGCGCATCGCGCCGAATTTCTTCATCTCCTGGCCACTCTGCATGGCCATGATCAGGCCGATGAAAAAAGCGATCAGGCAGACCACCGGCAGGGCGTTGACGCCGGCCAGCGCCATCTGGTGGACGGCGCTCCCCCAGCGCAGCCGCCCGCCGCGGAACGGGGCGATAAACGTCCAGAACAGCCCGTCCTTTGTCTGGCGGGAAAGGCCTCCCAGGTATTCCAGCAGCCGAACCGTCTGGGCTCCGATGGCGGAGAGCATCGTTTGCGGGCCACCCGTCAGGCCTTCAGCGCGTCCTCGACCGTGTCATAGATATCGAAAACCTTGATCAGCCGGGTCAGCTCGAGCACCTGCCGCGGCGCTTTGTTCAGGCCGCAGAGCGCAAAGCGCACCTGCGACTTGCGCGAGAGCTGCAACCCCTCCACCAGAGAGGCCACCCCCGAGCTGTCTATGTATTTCACTCCGGCCAGGTTGACCACCACGCGGGTCTCCATCTTACGGTTCAGCGCGTCCAGGATGGTCTGTCGCACCTGGGGAGAGGAGTAAAGGTCAATGTCGCCGACCACGTCAATGATCGCGGTTTCGGCCTCTTTGCGGACGTTGATTTGGATGCTCATTCTGTAGCGGCGCCGGTCTCTACGCGCGGGCGCGGGCGCAAGGATTTTGCCAGAAACAGTTCGTTGCCTCGTCTGCCGGTATCGTAATGAACTTCATCCATGATGGACCGGATCAGGTGCATCCCCAGCCCCCCCGGACGGATGTCCTCGAGTGCTCGAGAGCGCAGGTTCTCTTCCGCGGCCGCCTGCCCCTGGTCCAGCAGGCGGAACTCCACGCGGCTGTCTGTCGCGCAGCAGGACAGCGCGATCGTGCCGTCGGTCCGGCCTCCATAAGCGTGCCGTATGACATTTGCGCAGGCCTCATCCACCGCCAGGATTATGAACTGGACCTCATCCTCGTCGAAGCCGCACAGGCCCGCCGTCTGCCCTACCACGGAGCGGACGATGTGCAACAGCTTCGGATCGCTCGGGAAATGAAGTTCCAGCGTCAATGGAACACACCCACTCACAACTCAGGAAAGATCGGGAATTATACCAGACTTTCCCAACCGGCAAGCGGAAAAGGGAACCATCGGCAGGAATGTGCCACCGGTTACCTCGGGTCGCGGCTCCTGCTACAATGGCCCCATGTGGCGCCAGGCGACATTGCTGTTACTGCTTTCTCTCGGCATGGCAACCTTCCCGGCGGGACCGGCTGTTGCCCAAAGGCCGGACCCTGAAAAACCCCTCGAGCTGCCGGCCAACTCGCCCTCGAAGCTGCTCAAGCACCAGCACGAGGAGGTCAAGAAGATGAGCGGGCGTCTGGCTGAGCTGGCCACCGAGGTGGAAGAAGAGCTGGAAAAGCACGGCGAGAACGTCCTGCCCCTGAGCACGCTCAAGAAGCTGGAAGAGATCGAGAAACTGGCGCGCAAAATGCGCGGCCGGCTGAAGCAGTAGCTGCGCGCAACCCGCATGATTCTCGGCCTCGTTCTCTGGTGCGGACTCGCGGGACAGACTCTTCCCGCAGAGACCGAGCGCCAGCCAAAGCTCACCGTGAGCTTTGGCGGGGAGGGGCACAAGAAAGGCGACGACGGCGTGACCGTCGTTGAGCCGGGGCCGGTGGAAGTGCGGATCCAGGCTGCCGGCGCGCGCCGCGTCTGGATGCACTATTACCCGAATGCGGGCGAAGCCCGCCGTTACTATTTCCCGGCCCCGATTCCGGAATTCGTCCACGTCTGGAAGGCCGAGACCGACACCGGCGGCAATCTGTCCGTGTCCGCCGAAGACGGCGGGGGCCTGATTTCGTTTTCCGAGCCGGCGCCCATCGCGTCAGCGTCGTACCGCGCGCTCCGGCAGGTGGCTGAGCCCGATCCGCATGTGAGAATCGAAGTCAATCTTCCGGCGTTCGAGCTGGGAGTGTATCGCGCGAACCATCTCTTGCGGCGATTTCGGGTGGGGATCGGAATCAAGAGCTGGCCGGCGCCGCCTGGAATGCGTCTGGCCCGCGAGATCGTATGGAATCCCCAGTGGGCGCCGCCGGACAGCCCCTGGGCCACACCGGACCTGGTACGGCGGTTGCGCGCACGAGGCGAGGTGCTGGGACGCATGAAGATTCCCCTGGGCGGCGAAATCCTGATTCACGGGACCAGCAAGCCTTCAGACCTGGGACGCGCCGTCTCGCACGGCTGCCTGCGAATGCTGAACCGCGACGTGTGGCAGCTTGCCCGGCTGCTGATCCAGCATACCGGCGCGGAAGCCTCGGAGGCCCGAATCCGGCGTGCCGAGAAGCAGAAGAGACATGCCTACCACGTGCCTCTTCCCAAACCGGTGATCGTGACGATCCGCTACGATCCGGTCGTGTTGCGGGAAGGCCGCGTGATCGAGTACCGCGACGTTTACGGATGGTCGCCGGTGACGGCGGAGCGACTGGCTGCGATGCGGGCGCTGGCCGAGCCGCTGCCCGCGCCTGTGAAGCCGGTAGCGGCAAGGAAGCGAAGGGCCGCGATGCCGGCGCGGGCTACTTCACCTCGGTAGCCAGCTTCTTCAGATACTTCACCTGGTCGGTGCGCGACTTCGCTTTTCCGTCGAGAAGCGCGACGAAGAACTGGTCGAGAATCTTGCTGAAACGCGGCGTGCCGGGCTGGACGCCCAGCGCCTCGAGGTCTTTCTCGGGCAGCTTCTCTTTCAGCGGGCGGTGCCGGTGAAGATAATTCTTCAGCTTGTCTTGCACCTTCCGCTGCGGGAACTGCAGCAGCACAAACAGGATCAGCTCGGCCGGCTGCCGGGAAAGCACGTGGAAAGCCTTGGAAGGCGTGTTGGCGTCCCTGCTGCCCAACAGCCGCACCAGCTTCTTGGCTTGCTCCTCGAGCTTCATCCAGGGTTCGTAATCGGCGCGCTTCATCTGCAGGCGCTTGGCGAAAGCGGCCTGGTCGGCCGCTGAGAGCTTCTGCGTCAGGAAGAAAACAACCGGTCCATAGAGGTTGGCGCGCAACCCCTGTTCCTCCAGCGCGCGCGCGGTTTTCTCGACTTTCGAGATCGCCTGGAGGTTCAGGCGGGGCCCGGTGAGACGCGGGTGGAAAGCGGTGGCCATGCCGGCCTTCTCGATCGCCTTCAGAATCTCGGCGGGTGACTGCTCGCGGGTGATCTCGCGCAGCTCGTGGAGCAACTGGCGGGGCAGGGCGTACTCCAGCAGGCCGCGCTCCACAGCCGAGTTAAACTGCGACTCCGTCTTGGGGTCCACGGTGAAATGGAAGCGCGCGCGAAAGCGCACCAGGCGCAGCATCCGCACCGGGTCGTCAACGAAGGCGTAATTGTGCAGGGAGCGGATTTCGCGGCGTTCGATGTCGCCGGCGCCGTTGTTGGGGTCGAGCACCAGGCCGCGCGACGCCGGGTTCAGCGAGAGGCCGATGGCGTTCATGGAAAAATCGCGCCGCCGCAGGTCGTCGTAGATCGCCGCCGCCGCGAACTGCGGCTCCACTCCCATCTTGACATTGCGCTCGGTGCGGCACTGGGCAATTTCCGCCTGAACATCGCCGGGGAAGATCATCTGCGCGACCTTGCGGACTTCGTCAACGTCGCGGGTCTCCACGCCGGGCTGCTTTTCGAGCGCGCGGATCAGCTTCAGCGGGTTGCCTTCCACCGCGAAATCCAGGTCGCGGATCGGCTGGCCGCAGAGAATATCGCGCAGGGCGCCTCCGACCAGGAACACGTTGAGCCCCTGGTCGGCGGCCGCCGCCTGGATGCGCTGGATCACGGCGACCTGTTCCGGCGCCAGGCGGCTCTCCATCAGAAAAAGAAAGTCAGGCATTTTGTTAGAACCTCATCCATTCAAGCCCTCGGGTGATGGAGGGCGTAGACCTGCTTGAGACGCTCGGGGACGACATGAGTGTATATCTGGGTCGTGGCGATATCGGCATGGCCCAACATCTGCTGCACGGAGCGCAGGTCCGCGCCGCGCGCCAGCAGGTGCGTGGCGAAACTGTGCCGCAGCAGGTGCGGGGTAAGCGCCTGGCGGATGCCGGCGCGGCGGCCGGCGGCGACGATCATTTTCCAGAATGCCTGGCGGGTGAGTCGCGGGCCGCGGCGGCTGACAAACAGAAACGGCGAGGCGCGGCGCCCGAGGATGGCCGAACGCGCTGCGCCGGCATACCCGGCCACCGCCGCCAGCGCCGAGCGGCCCACCGGCGCCAGTCGCTGCTTGTTGCCCTTTCCGGTGACCTGGAGATAGCCGAGATCGGCGCGCAGGTCGCCCGTGCGCAACGAAACCAGCTCAGACACTCGCAGGCCGGTGGAATAGAGCAACTCCAGCATGGCGCGGTCCCGGGCCCCGAGCGCGGTGGCGGCGTCCGGTGTCGCCAGCAGCCGGTCCACATCCTCGAGCGCCAGAAACTTGGGAAGTGTTTTCCAGGTCCGCGGCGATTCGAGGTTCGTCGTCGGGTCGCTTTCGGTTACGCCGTCCTTGCGCAACTGGCGGTAGAAGCCGCGCAGGGTTGCCAGGTGGCGCGCGATGCTGCGGCTGTCCAGACCCGCTTTGTAGAGTATCGCCAGGTAGCGCTGGACGTCGGAGCGAGCGGCACGGGCGAGGCCCGGGCCTTTCTCGACTGTCCCGGCGTAGCGGCGCAGGTCGCGCCCGTAGGCCGCCGCGGTGTTCGCCGACAGGCGTTTCTCGACGCGGACATAGTTCAGAAACTCCGCGATCAAACGGCGGTCGTCGTTCATAGGCTAGACCACATGTTCGGGAGGCCGCACCCTCCGCCGGGCGAGCCCGTAAAGATCGGTGAGCTCCTCGCAGCGCAGCAGCCAGGCCAGCCCGAAAAACAGCGCCGCGGCGGCCAGCAGCATAGCCGAGAGCTCGGTCACCTGCCACGTCAGCGAAGCCGGCGCGCTCGCCAGCGGCCCGGAGCGTAAGCTCCGCGCCGCCTGGAAG
>JBKKAI010000204.1:0-5340 GCA_046714815.1 Terriglobia bacterium
CTCAAAAGCAAAGGCTCCGCGATCACCGGACTCTACTTCGGCTTGGAAAGGGAGGGTGAGCACGGACTCTACTTCACGCTGGTCGAGATTAGAGACGCGAAGGTGGAAAAAGATCGAATCTCGTTCACCGTCCCCGCCCGCCATTTGTTTGCCAAACGCCCCAGGAGTCTGCAGGAGGCAAAGAAAAATGAGCCAGGATCAAGGGGCTTCACCCGTGACGAGCTAAGAATAGCCGGCCAACTGAAAGGCGGCGCTTTGGTCGTTACGTGTACTTCTCAATCCCACTCGTGCCCGGAAGACGTAATGGAATTTCGAAAGAACAGGAGTCGCCGCCGGGCTGCTCCAAGATAGAGTGTGCTATGCTCATATTATGAGCAAGCGATTGCAAGTGCTGCTTCCAGACTCCGAGATGGAAGATATCCGGCGTATCGCGCGCCGCCAGCGCCTGACGGTCGGCGAATGGGTGCGCCGGTCCCTCCGTGAGGCCCAGGCCCGCCAGCCGGCGGCGGATTCCACGGCGAAGCTGAAGGCCGTCCGCGAGGCCGTGAAGCACTCGTTTCCCACGGCCGATCCCGGCCAGATGCTTGCGGAGATCGAAAAGGGATACAACGGTTGACCTTTGTAGACTCGAACATTCCGATGTATCTGGTTGGCGCGCCCCATCGCTTCAAGACGGACGCGCAAATCCTGGTGGAACGCGCGGTCGCGGCCGGCGAACGCCTCATTACCGACGCCGAGGTCCTTCAGGAGGTTCTGCACCGTTACGCCGCCATCAACCGGCGGGATGCGATCGGTCCCGCGCTTCTCACGCTGCTCGGCTTTGTTGATGAGGTCTTTCCCATTGAGAAGTCCCACGTCATGCGTGCCGCTGAGATCCTGCAGCACCCCGTGGCGCTGTCCGCCCGTGACGCCTTGCATCTGGCGGTGATGGAACGCCACGGAATCGCGAAAATCATGAGCTTCGACGCCGACTTCGACCGCTGGCCCGGCATCACCCGCTTGCACGCGATCTGATCGAGAGTGGGCTCTGCCATCTTTGCGGCGGTTTCCGGTAGAACCGGCAACGGCGCCAAACGCAGTCGCCCGCATTTCCCAGGGAGTGAGGGGGGACGAAACGCGAAAGCCAGGAGGGTTGTGAATCAGCTTCAAGAAAAGGCCAATGTCTCGCCAAGACGCCGCTTCCGACGCCGAAAACGAAAGCAGATGCGAGTTACGTCAATGCCGTAGTGTGCGCAATTCGGGCGGGATGGCATCGCGGCGGTTGTCGGCGACACGCGCGGCCACCATGCGGCCGACCGCGGGACCGAGCTTGAAGCCGTGTCCCGAGCCGCCGCCGGCAATCCACACATTTTCCATCTCGGGGTGGCGGTCAAGAACCAGGTGGGAGTTGGCGGTGCGCTCGTATTGGCACACGCGCGTCTCGGCCAGCGGCGCATTCTTCAGGGCGGGGAAGCGCTCGCCCAGGTATTTGCGGGCGGCGGCCAGCCCTTCGGCGGAAACGGCGCGGTCGCCGTTCGTCGGATCAAACGGCGGCCCGCTGTGATCGGAAGCGATCTTCAGGCCACGCCCGTCGAGCGACGGCGCGCCGTAGAACCCGAAGCGGTCGTCCATATCAATCCACGCGGGGAAGCGTGGGGACTCGAAATCGCGGCTGCCGGGCGGCGTCCCGAAGAAGAACATCTCCTGCTTGCTCACCTTGATCCTCGGTCCAAGCAGCGCCGGAAACAACTCGCCCAGCCAGGGGCCGCAGGCGAACACAAAAACGCCGCCGGCGATTTTTTCTTCTGAGCCGCGCAATGTCACTGCCGCCAGTTTCGGGCCACTTGCGCGCGGCGGCTCGACCGCGGAAATCTGGAAGCGCCCGCCCAGCCGCTCGAAGGCCGCGACGATGGCGCGGCAGCCTTTGCGCGCCTGCAATACGCCGCCTTCCGGCTCGAAGTAGCCCATCCGGGTTTCGAGCGGCGCAAACTGCGGGAAGCGCCGCTTCAATTCTTCCAGGGTCAGCCGCTCCACCGGAATCTTTTCCCGGGCCAGGTTCCGCAGGCTGTGCTCGACATATTCATTCTGCAGATCGGCCAGCCAGAGGACGCCGGTATGGTGGAACAGCTCGGTCCGCCATTCCTTCTGCCACTGCTTCCAGTCGCGCAGCGCCTCCCAGGCCCAGCGGGTGTAGACGGCCTGCGCGCCGTAGCCGGCGCGAGTGAGGCGGGTTTCGCCGGCGGAGGTGCCGCGCGGATGGCCGACGCCGAAAGCGTCCAGCAGGCGGACCTCGAAGCCTGCCTGCCGCAGGAAGTAGGCCGAGCAGGCGCCGAACACTCCGGCGCCCACCACCACCACATCGGGCAACCCGGAGCGAACGCTCCGGGTCGCCGGCAGGCGTCGGCTCACGGACGGCGCCTGTCCGCCGCGCGCTGCAAGGACTCCGGCCGCCGCCCCGAGAAATTTCCGGCGACCGACTCGACTGGCCATTGATTCCGCTCCATTGGCAACCGCTCCCGATGGTAGGGAATTACCCGGTGCGAGTCAACGGGATCCCGTGGATACCGGCCCCGGGATCACCAGAATGCGGGTACAATCTCGAATCGCGGTATGAGAATCGGCATCACGTTTCTTTACACCATCTTTCGCTACGGCTATCCGCCGAGCGTACGCGACGTCTTCCGGTCGCTCCCCGAGATCCGCAAGCTGGGCTTTCGCTTTCTGGAGATGGAAGGGCTGGGGACGCGGCACCTGCTGGCGATGCACAAGAGCCGGAAAGATTTGCGCCGGGCGCTCGATGATGCCGGTTTGCACGTCCACAACTTCTGCGTGGTTGACCCGGACCTGGTCAGCCTTGAAGCGGGCCGGCGGCCGCCCGCGCTCGACCGCTTCAAGCTGGGCGCGGAATTGGGGGATTACCTGGGCGCGGAGACGCTGCACCTGGCCAGCTACGCGCCGCCCGTCGGCTACCTGGAGGCGCGCCCGTACCAGCTCTCCGCCAAGGGCGGATATCGGTTCGCCAATCACACGCGGGTGGTCATCCCGCGCGGGTTCGACTGGGACCGCGTCTGGGCCGCACTGGTGAAATCGTGCCAGTCCTGCGCCGACATCGCCGCCGCCCACGGCAAGACGGTGATCATGGAGCCGCGCGTCGGCGAAGTGATCTGCTCGGTGGATTCGCTGCGGCGGCTGATCGAGCACGTGGGGCGGCCCAACTTCAAGGCCAACTTCGACACCGGCCACTTCAGCGCGCAGCGCGAAAACGTGGTGCTGGCGCTCTACAAGCTGCGCGGCCATTTTGCCAATATTCACATCTCCGACAACAACCCGGTGGATACCGAGCACCTGCCGGTGGGCGACGGCATCATTGACTGGCCCGAGTTTTTCCGCGGCCTGAAGGATCTGAACTACAAGGGCTATCTCGGGCTCGATCTGGGTACGAAAAAGCCGCTGGTGTCCGGCTACCGGAAGTCGGTCGCGCGCATCCGCGAGATCGCGGCCGCGCTCGGCCTGAAGGTGGAAGTATGAAGGCCAGCCGCCGGAAGTTCCTGCGAAACGCCGTCGCGGGTTTGGCGGCGCCCGCTGTCGTCCGCGCGGCACAAGCCGCAAAGCGTCCGAATGTAATCATCCTCATCACCGACGACCAGGGCTATGGCGACCTGTCGCTGCACGGCAACGAGATGCTGAAAACGCCGAACCTCGATGCCATCGCGAAGGCGGGCGTGCAATTCACGCAATTCCACTCCAGTCCGGTCTGCTCGCCGACCCGCTCCAGCCTGATGACCGGCCGCTACAACTACCGCACCGGCGTCGTGGACACTTTCCTGGGGCGCTCGATGATGTACCCAGACGAGGTGACGCTCGCCGAAATGCTCGCCGGGGCCGGCTATCGCACCGGCATCTTCGGCAAGTGGCACTTGGGCGACAATTATCCGCTGCGCGCCATGGACCAGGGCTTCCAGGAGTCGCTGGTGCACAACGGCGGCGGTGTCGGCCAGCCGTCCGACCCGCCGGGAAATACCTATTTCGATCCGGTGCTGAAGCGCAACGGCCGTGCCGGGAAGCGCGCCGGGTATTGCACCGATATTTTCTTCGAAGCCGCAATGGAATTCATCGCCGTGAGCCGCGGCCGTCCGTTCTTCACGTATCTGGCGACGAACGCGCCGCACACACCGCTCGAGGTCGCCGATTCCTATGTCGCGCCGTTTCGCGCACTGGGCCTCGATGACACCACGGCCCGCGTTTACGGCATGGTTGCCAACCTCGACGAAAATGTCGGGCGCCTGCGCGCGCGCCTGAAACAACTCGAGATCGAGCGCGATACGCTCCTGATTTACATGACGGACAACGGCCCGCAGCAGAAGCGTTACAACGCCGGGATGCGCGGCCTCAAGGGATCGGTGTACGAGGGCGGCATCCGCGTGCCCTGCTTCCTGCAGTGGCCGGGCACGATCGCGGCCGGCGGCAAGGTGGATCGCCTGGCCGCGCACATTGACCTGCTGCCGACCGTGCTCGACGCCTGCGGCGTCCGCAAGCCGGCGGGACCCGCGCTCGACGGCCGCAGCCTGATGCCGCTGCTGCAACCCGGAGCGTATGCTCCGGGTCGCCCGCCCGTCGCGCCGTGGCCGGACCGAACGCTTTTTTTCCAGTGGCACCGCGGCGACCAGCCGGAGCTGTACCGCAACTGTGCCGCGCGGAACCAGCGCTACAAGCTGGTGGAAGGTCGCGAGCTCTACGATTTGGAATCGGACCCGGCCGAGCAGCGCGACATTGCCGCTGAGAATCCGCAGGTGGTGGCGCAGCTCCGGCAGAGCTACGAGCGGTGGTTCCACGACGTATCGTCCACCCGCGGCTACGCGCCGCCGCGCCCCCTGCTGGGGACCGATTTCGAGAATCCGGTGACGCTCACACGGCAGGATTGGCGCGGAGCCGCAGGCTGGGACACCGGAACGCTGGGACACTGGGAAGTGGAAGTGGGCCGCGCCGGCGCGTACGACATCACCCTGCGAATGGACCCCGCCGCCGCCGCGGGCGAGGCGCACTTTCTGTTGAACGGCGTGGCGCGCAGCCAGTCGCTGGCCGCCGGCGCGGGCGATTGCCGCTTTTTGGCCGTCGCGCTTCCCGCCGGAAAGGGGCGGCTCGAGGCATTCTTGACCGTGGGAGGCGCCAGGGTCGGCGTCCGCTACGTTGACGTATTCGCCCCGCAACGCCCGCGACAATCCAGCTCTTAACCGGCTGGAAAAGTTCCCTCCTGCGGCTTTGCCGGTCACCCCGGCGACCCGTGCTTCGGAAGCATCGCGGGAAGCCCAAGAAGCTGTGAAGAAATTGACGAATGTTGCGGCGGCGCTGGAGCGCCGCCCC
>JBKKAI010000205.1:0-3986 GCA_046714815.1 Terriglobia bacterium
TGCAGCGCCGGCCAGATCGTGATTCCCAGCAACGTGCTCTCGCAGTTGCCGCTCAGCGAGCCCAATGGGGCGGCACTGTTGCTGATCTTGCAGCCAGACCTGGCCCGCAGCGGGCGGATCCAGGCCACAGGTCTGGATTTCGGCCTTTTCAACTACGGGATTGTCGAGGCCGGCATCGGCAGCACGCTAACGCAATAAAGCAAGAACATGGGCACAGGTGGGCAGGCGTTCCTGCTTGGCCTTCGCACCCTGCGGTATACTTAAAGTGTTCCATGCAGCTTGCGGAGATATTCTTCTCCATCCAAGGAGAATCCACGTTCGCCGGGCAGCCCTGCGTCTTCGTGCGCCTGACGGCGTGCAACTTGCGTTGCACGTGGTGCGACACCGAGTACGCATTCCACGGCGGTGAGAAAGTTTCGGTGGACGAGGTATGGCAGCGGGTGCGGGCTTACCCGGCGCGGCTGGTAGAGATTACCGGGGGCGAGCCGATGCTGCAGGAAAAAGAGGTGCTGGACCTGGCGGACCGGCTGCTGGGGGAGGGCTACGGCGTGCTGCTCGAAACCAGCGGCGAGCGCCCGCTCGATGGCGTGCCGCCCGAAGTGGTGAAGGTGATGGACGTAAAGTGCCCTGGCTCGGGTGAGGGCGACAGCTTTCGAATGGCCAACCTGGAAACGCTGACGCCCAACGACGAAGTGAAGTTTGTGCTGGCCGGACGCGCCGACTATGAGTTCGCCCGCGACTTCTGCCGGCGCCACGCGCTGCGGGAAAAAGTCCGTGCCGTCACCTTCTCGCCGGTCTTCGGCGAGCTGGAGGCGCGCGAACTGGCCGAGTGGATCCTGGCCGACGGCCTCGACGTGCGCCTGGGATTGCAGTTGCACAAGCTCATCTGGGACCCGGCGATGAAGGGCGTTTAACGGATGCGGAATGCGGAATGAATAAGGCCGTTGTGCTACTGAGCGGAGGAATGGATAGCTGTGTGACGGCGGCGGTGGCCCGCGCCGACGGCCACCAGCTTGCGCTGCTGCACAGCGACTACGGGCAACGCACCGAAGCGCGCGAGCGTCGCGCGTTCGAGGAGATGGCCGACTTCTTCGGGGCCCGCGAGCGGCTGGTGATCGAGCAGCGCTACCTGGGGAAGATCGGCGGCTCCAGCCTCACCGACCTGCGCATCCCGGTCAGCGATGCGGACCTCGATTCAAAGGACATCCCCACCAGCTACGTGCCCTTTCGCAACGCTCATTTTCTGGCCGCCGCCGTCTCCTGGGCCGAGGTGATCGGCGCCGGGCGAATCTACGTAGGCGCGGTGTTCGCCGACAGCTCCGGCTACCCCGACTGCCGCCCCGAGTATTACCGGGCGTTCGAGCAGGTGGTGCGCGCGGGCACGCGGCCGGAGACGCGCATCGAGATCGCGGCCCCGCTGATCCTTCTCGACAAGCAGCAGATTGTCCGCAAAGGGATTGAACTGAATGCGCCTCTTCATTTAAGCTGGTCTTGTTACCAATCGAGCGAACAGGCGTGCGGGACATGCGACAGTTGTGCCTTGCGTCTGAGGGCGTTCGAGCGGGCAGGAGTGCAAGACCCCATCCCATATCGGAACGAGGTAAAACAATGTTCAAGCGCGGATTCCTGATTCTGTTTGCCGCTGTTGTGCTGGCGGGCGGCGCGGCGCTTCCGGCGCGCGCCCAGTTCGGCGCACTCGAAGGCGACGCCATAGATCCCGACGGCAAGCCGCTGGTCGGCGCCACGGTGCTGATCGAGCGAACCGACATCAAGGGAAAGTACTCGGTCAAGACCGACAAGAAGGGCCACTATTTCCACGGTGGCCTGCCGCTCGGCAGTTACAACATCACGCTGCTGGTCGGTGAGCAGAAGATGGACTTCGTCCAGGGCGTGCGCGTGCGCCTGGGCGACCCCACCCCGGTCAACTTTGACCTGAAGGCCGCCCGCGACCGCGCCATGGCCGCGCAGGCGGGCATCAAGCTGGAGTCGAAGCCCGGCCAGTCCGGTGAATCGGCGCCGCAGTTGACCAAGGAGCAGCGCGCCCAGATTGAAGCGCAGCAGAAGGCGCGCGACGCGCAGCGCGAAAAGGCCGAGAAGCTCAACAAGAACTTCGCCGCCGGCGTCGAGGCGTTGCGGACCAAGAATTACGAGGTGGCCATCACCGAGCTGGAAGCAGCGGCGCAGATGGACGCCACCCAGCACGTGGTGTTCGCGCAGCTCGGCGAAGCCTACCTGGGACAGGCCCGCGCCAAGCGCGGCGAAGAGGCCCTGGCGCTCTTCATCAAGTCGCAGGAGAATTATCAGAAGGCCATCACGCTGAAGCCCGACAGCGCCGACTATTACAACAACATGGGCTTGGCCCTGGCCGCCGCCGGCAAGGGCGCCGAGGCCCAGGAGGCGCTGAGCAAGGCGGCGCAGCTCGATCCGCCCAACGCCGGGCGCTATTTCTTCAACCTCGGCGCGGTGCAGGTGAACGCCGGGCGCGGCAAGGAAGCCACCGAAGCGTTCCGCAAGGCGACGCAGGCCGACCCCAATTACGCCGAGGCCTGGTACCAGCTCGGCGTCTCGCTGCTGGGCGACGCCAAGGTGGATCCGGCCAGCGGAAAGACGACGCCCGCCCCCGGCACAAACGAGGCCTTTCAGAAATATCTGGAGCTGGCGCCCACCGGTCCGAACGCCGAGAACGCCAAAGGGATGATTGCTACGCTGGGCGGCAAGGTCGAGACGCAGATCAAGGTGGACCGGGGCGCCAAGAAGCGTTAAATGGCCGCCCTGCTCCGGCTGGTCTGCGCCGTCGTCCTGTTCCTGGTGGTCCGCTTCGTTTTCGCCAGGCTGTTTCGCCGCGGACCTGCATCCGGGGCCGCGGCCGATCCGCCGCCGCGGGTGATCGCCGGGCGCGCCCAGAGGGACCCGCGCTGCGGCACATACGTGGCCGAAGAGCTGGCGGTGCGGGCGGTGGCAGGCGGGCGCCAACTCTATTTCTGCTCGCCCGAATGCCGCGACCGCTTCCTGGCTTGAACCATGGCCCAGCAGCCGCGCCCGGTGGTGATTCCAGACAAGCTTTACTTCCGCATCGGAGAGGTCAGCAAGCTCACCCGCACCGAAGCCTACGTCCTGCGCTTCTGGGAGAAAGAGTTTCCGATGCTGAAGCCGGTGAAGAGCTCCACGGGCCACCGCATGTACCGGCGCAAAGACGTCGAGATGGTGCTGGAGATCAAGAATCTGCTCTACGGCGAGGGCTTCACCATCGAAGGGGCGCGCAAGAAGTTGCGAGAGGAGACGCGGCAGCAGGGACTGCCGTTTCCCCGCGCGCAGGCCGGCCGCGACCAGCAGAAACTGCAGAGGATCCGGGAAGAGCTGGGGGATCTGCTTCGGCTCCTGGCGCGCCGGGAAACAGTTAAAAGTGAAAAGGTAAAAGTTAAAGAAGACTAAACCCATGGCACGGATACTGATCACCAATGACGACGGGATCGGCGCGGCGGGCATCCACGCGTTGGAACGTTCTCTGGCCCCACTGGGCGAAATCTTCACGGTGGCGCCGGCGCGCGAGATGAGCGCCGTGGGCCACTCGATCTCGCTTCGCAACCCGGCCTCGTTTGATGAAATGGGGCGGCGCCGCTGGGCGGTCCACGGGACGCCGGCCGATGCGGTGATCCTGGCTCTGCGCGGCATCCTCGGCTTCCGGCCCGACCTGGTGGTTTCCGGCATCAACCACGGAGACAACCTGGGGATCAACGTGTATTACTCCGGCACGGTGTCGGCGGCGGCCGAGGCCGCGTTGAGCGGCATCCCCGCCATCGCGGTGTCGCTGTGTTCGGCGCCGGCAACCCGGAGCGAATGCTCCGGGCCGCCTCCGTTCGATTTCGAAGACGGAGCGGCGTTCGCCGCGCAGCTTGCCTCACGCGTGCTGGCCGACGGCCTGCCCGACGGCATGGTCCTCAACGTCAATGTTCCGGCCCGGTGCCGCGACGGCGCGCGCCTCACCC
>JBKKAI010000206.1:0-2596 GCA_046714815.1 Terriglobia bacterium
CCCGCTTTTTTGTTTGCCGCACCGCCGCCGGGTGGTGGGGGGGGTGGCGCCCGCCGGCCGGGGCAGGCCGCCGGTGGCCGACAGCGCGCCCACCGGCCCCAATGTCCAGGAAAGCGAGGGCAGCGCCGCTCCGGTATGGACTCTGCAGGACCTGCTGAGGAATCCGCACGACGAGGCGCTGTTTGAGCATTACGCAACGTCCCAGCTCGCCTTGGTGGACACCGCATCGGGCAAGTCCACGCCGCTGGGCCGCCCCGCGATCTTCCAGACGCTCCAGCCCGCGCCCGACGGCGGCCACTTGCTGGTGGCGCGCGTCCAGCGTCCTTATTCCTATCTGCACAGCCACTTCTCGTTTCCGAAAGAGGTGGAGGTCTGGGACCGCGCGGCGAAGGTGGTCCACAAGCTCGCCAGCCTGCCGCTGGCCGACGCGGTACCGGTGGACGGCGTGCCGACCGGCCCGCGTTCGTACCATTGGAGGCCAACTGAGCCGGCCACGCTGGTCTGGACCGAGGCCCTCGACGGCGGCGATCCCAAGGCCCGGGCTCCGCACCGCGACCGTCATCTGATGCTGAAGGCGCCCTTCTCCGGCTCGCCGGTCGAGCTGGCCAAAACCGAGCAGCGCTCGATGGGCATCCAGTGGGGCGAGAAAAGCTCTGTGGCGCTGGTCCGCGACTACGACCGGACGAAGCGCTGGACGCGCACCTTCCTGGTGAACGCCGACAATCCGGGCGAAGCTCCACGACTGGTCTGGAGCCGGAATATTCGCGACCGCTACAGCGACCCCGGTAGCCCCGTGACGCGTGTGCTGCCCAGCGGCTACCGGGTGATCCAGCAGAGCGGCGACGCGATTTTCCTCGCTGGAAACGGCGCGTCGCGCGAGGGCGACCGGCCGTTTCTGGACCGTTTCAGCCTGGCCACCCTGAAAGCCGAGAACTTGTTCCGCTCCGGCGCCGACCGTTATGAGACGCCCGAGGCCGTGCTCGATGACAACGGCACGCGTTTCCTGACGCGCCACGAAAGTCCCACCGAGCCTCCGAACTATTACCTTCGCGGGACCGGCGGCGAGCGGAAGGCTCTCACCCAGTTTCCCGATCCGGCGCCGCAGCTTCGCGCCATCAAGAAACAACGTGTTCTGTACAAGCGCGCCGACGGCCAGCAGCTCTCCTTCACGCTCTATCTGCCGCCCGATTACAAGGAAGGTTCGCGGCTGCCCACCGTGGTATGGGCCTACCCGCTCGAGTACAGCGACGCGGACACGGCCGGCCAGGTGGTGGGCTCGACGCAGCGGTTCACCACGATCGCCGGCATGTCGCACCTGTTTTTCCTGCTGCGCGGCTACGCCATCCTGGACAATGCCAGCATGCCGGTGGTTGGCGATTTTCATACGGTCAACAACACCTACATCGAGCAGGTTGTCGCCGGCGCCAAGGCGGCCATTGATAAGGCCGCCGAGATGGGCGTGACCGACCCGAAGCGCGTGGGCGTCGGCGGCCATAGTTACGGCGCGTTCATGACCGCGAACCTGCTGGCGCACTCCGACCTGTTCCGCGCCGGCATCGCCCGCAGCGGCGCTTACAACCGCACGCTGACTCCGTTCGGCTTCCAGAGCGAGCGCCGGTCCCTGTGGGAAGCGCCGGACATCTACCTGAAGATGTCGCCGTTCATGAACGCGCACAAGATCAACGAGCCGATCCTGCTGATCCACGGCGAGGCGGACAACAATGCCGGCACGCACCCCATCCAGTCCGACCGCTTGTACCAGGCCATCCGCGGCAACAAGGGCATTGTGCGATACGTCACGCTGCCGCACGAGTCGCACGGCTACGCCGCGCGCGAGTCGGTTGAACACACGCTGTACGAGATGATCCACTGGTTCGACCGGCACGTGAAAAACGACCCCGCCGTGCGCTGAAGCACCGCCGCTCCGGGCCGCCGGCATTCCCTCCCGCGCCACGGGTGGGGCGGATGTATAATCGGCGGGCGGCAAGGAGGCTGTTCCCCATGAGGCAGACAACGTTGCAGACGACGTTTCAGGTGACCGCCCTGGTGGTGTGCGTGATCGCGCTGGCGGCGGCGTACAATCGCAGCCGGTCGAGCGCGGTGATGGTGGGCGCGGCAAAGCAGTTTTTGGCGGCGCTCTCGCCCGAGCAGAAGGCCAAGGCCTCCATCTCCTTCGAAGACGCCGAGCGGCAGAACTGGCACTTCATTCCGAGGGCGCGCAAGGGCCTGCCCTTCAAGGAAATGGAGCCGGCCCAGCAGAAGCTGGCGCACGCGTTCCTGAGCGCCGGCCTGAGCCAGAGCGGATATCTCAAGGCCGCCACCATCATGAGCCTCGAGCAGGTGCTGCGGGATATCGAGCAGGGGCGCGGGAACGTGCGCGATCCCGACCTGTACTACTTCAGCGTTTTCGGCGAGCCCTCCGAGGCGGCCACCTGGGGCTGGCGCGTCGAGGGGCATCATCTTTCGTTGAATTTCACGGCGGTGAAGGGGCGCCTGGTGGCGACCTCGCCCTCGTTTTTCGGCGCCAACCCAGCCGAGGTGAAAGACGGCCCGCGGCGTGGGCTGCGCGCGCTCGAGCGCGAAGAGGACCTGGCCC
>JBKKAI010000207.1:0-2992 GCA_046714815.1 Terriglobia bacterium
GTCGATGTCCTTTTGCACTTCCTTTTCGCCGAACTTGCGGCCGATCAGGCGCTTCACCGCGTACAGGGTGTTCTTGGCGTTGGTGACGGCCTGGCGCTTGGCCGGCGCGCCGACGAGGACATCGCCCTCTTCGGTGTAGGCGACGATGGAGGGGGTGGTGCGGGCGCCCTCCGAGTTCTCGATCACCTTGGGCTTGCCGCCCTCCATGATCGCGACGCAGGAATTGGTGGTGCCCAGGTCAATGCCGATGATCTTGCTCATAGCCGTTCCTTCAGTTCAGTTTGATTGCAAGTTACTGTCTGAGATGGGGATTCCGGCGTCTTTTTCAAGTGCCTTGGCCACCGTGACCAGCGCCGGGCGCACTACCCGGTCGTGCAGGCCATACCCCTTGAGCATCACCGAGACGATCGTGTTGGGCTCGGCCGTCGATTCCACTGCGGCCATCGCCTGGTGGCGGTTGGGGTCGAAGCGCTCCCCGGGGGCGGGGCTGATGTCCCGCACGCCCATCCTCTCGAGCGCCGCGCGCATCTGCTTCAGCGTCAGCTCGACGCCGGCCTTCAGCGCCTCGTCGCTGTCGCCGGCCGCGGCGAGCGTCGCTTCCAGGCTGTCGCAGACCGGGATCAGGCCCTCGGCGAAGCGCTCGACGCCGTACTTGTGGGCGTTGGCGACATCGGCCACGGCGCGCTTGCGGATGTTTTCCGCTTCGGCCGCGGCGCGCATCCAGGCCTCGCGCTGCTCGTCGAGCCTGGCCTGGGTTTCGGCCAGCAGGCGTTCGAGGGTCTTGTCCTCGGCCGAGGACGGGGTTTCGCCGGGGGATTGGGGCTGGCTCGGTGCGTCGGACATGAGGGTGTAAGTGGTTGAACCGACGGCATATGGGGGCGGTTCTCAGCCTTTCAAGGGCCGGCGCGGCGTCCGGCCGCGGGCCCATGGAGCCTGCACGCGAACGGGCATTTGAAGTATGATTTCCAATATTGTGAATTCTGAGTACGAGGGCGACCATGCCGGCCAACAGCCTTGAAGTCCGTGAACGGGGACAGGTGACGCTGCCCAAGCAGCTGCGCGACGCGCTCCACCTGGAGCGGGGCGATGCTCTGCACGGGGTGCAGGTGGGCGATGCACTCGTCCTGATCCCGCAGCGCATGGAGCTCGACAGCCTGCGCCGCCAGATGCGGCGCCTGATGAAGCAGCACGGCATCACCGCGCGCGAGCTGCTCAAGGACCTGTGACGGCGCCGCCGCGCGTATTTCTTGACAGCAACGTTCTGATATCCGCGCTGATCGGCGACCCCGGCTCGCCGCCGGTGGCACTGGTGGACTGGATGGCCGGGGGGCAGCTGGGTGTGATGCTGACCGGGGATTGCAACCTGCGGGAGATCGATCGCAATCTGTCGCTCAAGCTCCCAGGCGCGGCGCCCCTATGGAGGCGTTTCCTCGAATCCGGCGGCATCCAGGTCGTGGCCTGCCCAAAGGGCCCGCACAGCGGCATCAACGCCAAGGATGCCCCCATGGTGGGCGCGGCGCTGAAAGCGAAGTGCGATTTTTTCGTCACCGGCGACAAGCGCCTGCTGTCTGAAATCGCGAGATCCTGCGGCCCGGCGCTGGTCCCGCATGCGCCACGCGAAATGCTGGAAGTGTTGTTGCAGCGTCACCTGCCGCGCTAGCCGCCGGTACCTAGGGCCCGTACATCGGCTTACCTTCGGACAACTCGATCCAGCCCTTGATGCCGCGGTAGAGGAACCACATCAGCGTCACGCCGAGGATGAAGAAACCGACGAACACGACCAGGGTGGCGAACCCGGCGGCGATCCCGGCGAGCGTGATCCAGAACGTGCGCAGCTGCCAGCGGAAGTGCGACTCCAGCCAGGTGCCGGCGACTTCGCCCTGTTTCAGGTAGTTGATGAGCACCCCGCCGATAGGCGACACCAGCGTGAAATAGCCCGCAAGCTGCAGCGCGTAGACCACGGCGGTCAGCCGGCGCAGCGAGGCGTCATCGGGGGCGGCCAGCGCGGGCCGGGGCGAGCCGGCGGCCTCGGCGGCGGCGTCGCGGCGGAAGTAAGTCCAGGTCCAGATCGCGAACCCAGCAGCAAATCCAAGCAGGACGGCCAGCACGGCGCCGAATACCGCGCCCAACGAGCGCCAGAAGCTGTAGGGCGCAACCGAGAAAACTCGCTTCGGGAAATCGCCCGACACCGTGATCTCGTGCGCGCCCGGCCGGGCCGCCTCGAACATCCTGAACGCCGTCCGGTCGGTTCCCTGCGATTTGATTTCATGCATTGGCGCGACGCGTATCGGCAGCACCGTTCCGGCGGAGTCCTTTACGACGAGCTTGACCGTGTCCGGCAGCCCTGGCGGCAACTCGTAGGCGGTCGACTCGAAGCTGGTGCGATAGTCGTTCCAGACGGCGTGCCTGCCCGGCTGCAACTGCACTGTGACCGAGCCGGGCACGGTGAACTGCGCTCGATCCTCGCGCCCGAAAACGCTCCAGGCGACGAGGGCAATCGCGGTGACCAGTCCGGCAACGACGGCGCCGGCCGCGGCTATGTACCAACCTCGGCCCGGAACGCTTTCCGGACCGCTCAGCGGCAGGCGTCGATCTCCGCGTCGGTCATCACCGGCTTGTAGACGCAGGGCAGGCGCGGCGCGGGTGTGGCGGCCGGTGCAGCCACTGGTTTCGGTTTCGGTTTCGGCTCGGCGCGTGGCGCTGGCGAGGGCGCCGGACGCGCCACTGGTACCGGCTTCGGCGCGGGCTTCTTCGCTTCAGGTTTTGCCACAGGCGCAGGCGCGGCTGGAGCGGGCGCCGCCATCGGCTTGACCGGAGCGGCAGCCGGCGCAGGCGCAACTGCGGCAGGAGAGGCCACGGCGCGCGCGCGCGGCGTGATGGTCGTTCCCTGGGCGGCGGAGGCGGGCGGCCCGGCGACGGCGCCGCGCACCAGCGAGAAGGGGAACCAGCGCTCGATCGAGCGCGCAGCGACCAGCACCTCGACCTTGGAAGG
>JBKKAI010000208.1:0-3193 GCA_046714815.1 Terriglobia bacterium
CGCAAGCTGGCACTCACCTGACAGGCTGACCTGGGCTGCGCGGCATTCGCCCGACAACGCGGATCGCAACGCTCCGGGCTGGCGCTTCACGCGGCAGGTGCTCGCGGGCCTGTGGGCCGTAAGCATCGTGGTATGCGCGGTGCTGGTGGCTTTCTCCGTCTGGCTGTCGCCGGAACGGATTGATTCGGGCGCGCTCGCCTGGATGGGCGCCTGCCCGGCACGGCTCGCCGGAACACCCTGCCTGCTCTGCGGGATGTCGCACAGCTTCGCGGCCATGGCCGCGCTCGACTGGCAGTCGGCGGCGCGGTTCAACACCGGCGGCCCGTACCTTTTCCTGCTGGTTTTCCTGAACACTCTGGCGGGCCTGGGCTTCGCCGTCATCTGGCTTTTGCGCGGAAAGGAGGCGCGAAGATCATGGGCGTTCTGGCCGTAATCTGGGGAATCCTCAGCCTGGTGGGGTTGGCGATCTTTTTCATTCCCTGCCTGGGCTGGCTGAACTGGTTGAACATACCGTTCGCCGCGGCCGGCCTGCTGATCTCGATCGTCGCCGCGGGCAAGCCGGAATCGAGCGGTGGCGGCCGCGCCGGGGCGATCATGTGCACCATCGCGATCGTGCTTGGTGTGCTCCGCCTGTTCTGGGGCGGAGGAATCATCTGAATGGCAAGGGCCGCGGCGCTGTTTGTCATGCTGCTGCTGGGTAGCGCGGCGGCCGGCGCGCAGGGCGTCTGGTACCGGGGCGCGAACGAATGGGGCTTTCTTTCCGGCGGCGGGCCGGCGATCGTCGGCGGCGTGCGCGATCGCGGCGTTTCCTTCGTCGCCGGGCGCTGGGGGCGTCAGCTTACCCCTGACTTCGGCCGCTCCTGGTACCGCGGCAATATTCAGTACGGAATGGAATTCATCCCGCTGTACCTGCAATTCCAGTCGAAGACCGTGTACGGCGCCGGAGCCACGCCCTTTCTGCCGCGCTACAGCTTCACCAGATCGCGCTCGGTCGCACCGTTCGTGGAATTCGGCGGCGGCCTGCTGGGCACCACCGAGCCGGTTCCGGAAGGGACTTCGCGCTTCAACTTCACGCCGCAGGCCGGCATCGGCCTGCAGTTTCTGCTGTCCGGCCAGCGAAGCTGGAACATCGGCGTCCGCTATCACCACACTTCGAACGCCGGCCTCGCCACGCGCAACCCCGGCATCAACGCCATCATCATCCACACCGGCGTATCGTGGCGGAGGTAATCCCGGCGGGCGCCGGTATCCGAATCGGGCAAGATGCCCGCGCTCCCAGCATCCTTGTGAACAATTGCCCCACCGGCGGTGTCTTGTTTATTGAAGGAGAATCTGTGATGCGTAAAGCCTTGATTACGGGATTCCTGGCGCTGGCACTTTCGGCCGCCCTGGGGGCGCAGGAGCCGCCGGCTCCGCCCGCCCCGGTTCTCGTCGCGCAGTTCCTGGGCTTTTCCGAGAGCCAGGCGACGCAGCTTCGGGGGATGCTGGAGGAGCTGCAGGGCGCCATCGCCGGGGTGGAGCAGCAGATGAGAGACCGCCAGCAACGTCTGGAACAACTGCTCAGCGCCGAGCCGCCGGATGCGGGGGCGATAGGCGCGGCAATGATCGAGGTGCGCTCGCTCCAGCGGCGGGCGCAGAGTGCGCTGGAGAGCTATCATCAGCGCTTCCTGGCGCTGCTTTCTCCGGAGCAAAAGGAAAAGGTGCAGGCGGTGATCCAGGCGTCGCGGCTGTTGCCCGCGGTCAGGGCCTTTGCCGAGATTCGCCTGATTGACCCGCCACGGTAAAGCAGACTGCTTATGGGGCCGGAGCCGGACGCGGCGGAGTTCGAGCAACGCGTCCGCGAGTTCGGGCGCACGGTCTTCCAGGTCGCGTACAGCGTGCTCGGCAACACCGCCGACGCCGAGGATGTGACACAGGACGCGTTTCTGCGCGCCTACCGGAAGTACTCCAGCCTGCGCGACCCGGCGAAGTTCGGCGCCTGGGTGGCGCGGATGAGCTGGAGACTGGCGGTGAACCGCCATCGCAGCTGGCGCCGCGCGGCTCGCCGCGACTGGGCATGGCTGGCGAGCCCCAACGCGATGGAGAACCCCGAGCTCGATGCCGCGGGCCGCGAATTCGAGCTTCGGCTGCGCAACGAGATTGCACGGCTGCCGGAAAAGCTCCAGGCCGTGCTGTTGCTCAGCGGAATCGAGGGCCTTGACGCGCACTCCGTCGCGGCCATCCTGGTGATCCCGGAAGGCACGGTACGCTCCCGGCTGCACCAGGCGCGCCGGCGGTTACTGAAGGCGTTATCGGAATGAACGGCTGTCCGGAATTTCAAGACAGGCTGGTGGAGCAGGCGCTCGGCGGCGAGCCGGCCCCCGACGTTGCTGCCCACCTGGCCGCCTGCCATGGCTGCGCGCGTGCGTTTGAAGGGCTGCGCGAGCGTGCCGCACAAATGGAGGCCGGCCTGCGTGCTTTGGCGGCGGCAGAGCCGCCCGCCCGGCTCGCGAATCGCATTCTGGCCGCGATCCCGCGGCCGGGCCTGCCGGCACGCCTCGACTGGCGTATCGCCATTCCGGCTCTGGGGCTGGCCGCCGCCTTGATCATCTCCGCGTTCAACGGCGCATTCAACGGCGCGCCACGGCGGCAGGCGGACGTCCCGCGTGAGGCGGCCGCGCTTGCTGCCTGGCGCTCGCCGACCGAATTCCTGTTACGCTCGACAATCGAACCGCTGCTGAACGATACGCCGCGCCTGGGAAGGGCGGCCGTTACTCCGGGGGGAGATACCAATGTGCACTAGCTTCCTGATGCGCGTCCTCCTGGTTCTGCTGTTTCCGGCGTTGCTCGCTGCCGAACAGTCCCGCGATCCGGTGGCCGAAAACTTGTTCCCGCCCGACCTGGTGATGGCCCACCAGAAAGCCATCGGCCTCGATGACGGACAGCGGAACTACATCCGCGGCGAGATCCTGAAAGCACAGACCCGATTCACCGAGATGCAGTGGCAGCTTCAGGAGGCGATGGAGGAGATGGGATCGCTGCTGAGCCAGGCGGCCGTGGATGAGGCGCAGGTTCTGAAGCTGCTGGAGAAGGTCTTAAGCGCGGAGCGGGAAATTAAACGCACGCAGATCAGCCTGATGGTGCGTATCAAGAACCGCCTGACGCCGGAACAGCAGGCTCGCCTTCGAAAAGTGCGCGCCGCCCCCCGCTAGCT
>JBKKAI010000209.1:0-5258 GCA_046714815.1 Terriglobia bacterium
GCTCCGGGTCGCTGGAAGTCCCCGGCGCGAACCCCGGCGCTGCACGGCCCGCTGCGCGCACGCCGGCGCCCCGCCCACGGGTCCACCGGAAGATCGCGCATGAAAACCGCGCGCTGCTGCGGGGGATGGTTGCCGGTCTGGCCGGCGGCGCCGTCTCGCTGGCGCTGATCTGGACCGGCGACTTCGCCGCCCGGACGCAGTGGACGCTGACGCTGCTGATCTTCGCCACCTGGACCGGCGCCGCCTTCGCGATCCGCTCGGCGGTGCTGCGTCCGCTGCAGACTTTATCCAATCTTGTGGCCGCGTTGCGCGAAGGCGATTTTTCGATTCGCGCCCGCATTCTGAGGCGCGACGACGCGCTCGGCGAGGTTATGGTCGAGGTCAATGCGCTGGCTCACATGCTGCGGGAGCAGCGCCTGGGCGCGCTCGAAAGCGGCGCCCTGCTGGCCCGGGTGCTGGCCGAGATTGACGTCGCCATCTTCGCCTTCGATGTCGAGGAGCGCCTGCGCCTGGTCAACCGCGCCGGTGAACGCCTGCTGGCGCAGACCATGGAGCGGCTGCTGGGCCGGACAGCCGCCGAGATCGGTCTCGCTGAGTGTCTGCATGGCGCGCCGGCGCGCACCCTGGAGATCGCCTTCCCCGGCGCGCGCGGCCGCTGGGGCACGCGCCGCAGCAGTTTCCGCCAGGGCGGCGTGCCGCACCAGCTTCTCGTACTCTCCGACCTGAGCCGCCCTCTGCGCGAAGAGGAAAGGCAGGCCTGGCAGCGCCTGGTGCGCGTTCTCAGCCACGAGCTCAACAACTCGCTGGCTCCGGTACGCTCCATCACGGACAGCCTCGAGCGACTTCTCCAGCGTGACCCTCGCCCGCCGGATTGGGAAGAGGACTTGCGCCGCGGGCTGCACGTGATCGGCGACCGGTCCGAGGCGCTGACCCGGTTCATGAACGACTACACCCGCCTGGCCCGCCTGCCCCAGCCTCGAATGCAGCCAGTGAACCTGCCGGCCCTGGTTCAGCGCGTGGTGCAACTGGACACCCGGCTGCCCATCCAGGTGGATGCCGGCCCGGACGTGCACTTGCACGCCGACGCCGACCAGATCGAGCAGCTTCTCATCAATCTGCTGCGCAACGCCGCGGATGCCTCCATTGAAGCCGGCGGCGCTGTGTCGCTCGGTTGGCAAAAGAACGACGGTTCCGTCGAGATGTGGATTCGCGACGAGGGGCCTGGCATTCCGAACCCGGCGAACCTGTTCGTCCCGTTCTTCACGACCAAGCCCGGCGGCGCCGGAATTGGACTGGTCCTCAGCCGCCAGATCGCCGAAGCACACTCCGGCTCACTCACGCTTGAGAATCGGCGCGACCATCAAGGCTGCGAAGCACGGCTGCGCCCGCCGCTGGCAGGAAAAAGCTCCTCGCGATAACCGGGGATTCCGGAGGGCGCCGGGGGGCGCGCCGCACACGGGGGCATCACCCCCACCAGCGCTCGGATTCGGCCAGGTGCGCCTTGATCACGTCCGGATTCAACTCGATCCCCAGCCCCGGCTTTTCCGTAACCCGGACAAAGCCATCCTGAATATAAGGAGCATCGAGCAGCAGCATCTGGTCCAGCCAGTCGCCCTTGCCCGTGACGGTTTCGCAAGCCAGGAAATCGCGGATGGATGCTGCCCATTGCACTGTGGCCCAGGTGTTGATCTGGCTGCCGGTATTGTGGGTGGCCATGGGCAGCCCGAAGACGTCGGCCAGGTCGGCAATGCGCTTGGTCTCCAGGAACCCGCCGGAGTTGCGCAGGTCCGGGTGGAGGATGTCGCATCCCTGGTAAATGATGAAGTCCTTGAAGCCCTGCCGCCGGGCCAGGTTTTCTCCGGTGCAGATCGGAACGCGGGCGCTCGCGCACAGCCGGCGCCACGACTCGGAGTATTCAACCGGCAGCGGGTCCTCGAGCCACATCGGCCGGATCGGCTCGATGGCCTCGGCGATCTGGATCGAAGTCCGCAGATCGAACTCCCAGTGGCAGTGGACCATGATGTCGTGATCCCATCCAATCGCTTCGCGGCAGTTTTCAAACCCCTGGCGGACCTGGATCAGCTCTTTCGTGGTCAGGACACGGTTGGCAAGGTCGCGGGCCTTGTCTGTCGCGGGATCCGTGTGCCGGATGCCGAACTTGTGGGCCGTGAAGCCACGCGGGTCCGCCTTCACCTTCTGCGCCCACTCCCGGCAGGACGCCTTGTCGAGCATGTCGCGCGGGGCCGCATGGTCATAAACGCGCACTTTGTCGCGGAACCTGCCGCCCAGCAGTGTGGCCGCCGGCACGCCGAGAATTTTGCCGGCCAGGTCCCAAAGCGCCATCTCGATGCCGCTCACGGCGCGCAAAAGCCCGTGCGCTGAACCGTCGGTGCGCGTCCCGCTCAGGTTGGGGCTGCGCGAGCCCATCGTCGTGTACAGCGCGTCAATCTCCAGCGGATCCTTGCCCAGAAGCCACGGTTTCAGCGCGTGAATCTGCTCTTTGACGCCGATGCCGGGGCTGCCATACGCCTCGGCGATTCCGTGGAGACCGTCATCGGCAACCACCTTCACCAGGGTATATGTGCGCTGGCCCTGAAGGACCATAGTCTGGACATCGCGGATTTTGACGCGCTTTCGCTGGGATGCGGCGAGCTGATGATAGCCGGCCAGGAAAGGGAGAAAGACAGGCACGCCGGCGGCGGCTTCCAGAAACTGCCGCCGGGACAAGTCGCGCGGGAGAGTCGCTTTCATGGTTTTCTCCTACGCCGGTTCGGGCGTCCGGCGCACGGCGATTGTCGCACAACTGCCCTGCGGACAGACGCTGTTCCCATGCAGTACAATCCGGTGGGGGAACCTCTGAATGGAATTCGCGGCGCAGTATCTTGACGAGGCCACCCTCAGCTTTCGCGGCCACAAGCGGCTGGCGGATCTGGCCATCGAACAGCTCAGCGACGAGGAACTGTTTCAGACCCTCGACGAGGAGTCCAATAGCGTCGCCGTCATCGTGAAGCACATGGCCGGCAACCTGCGCTCGCGCTTCCGCGATTTCCTGACCACCGACGGCGAGAAGCCGGACCGCAACCGCGACCAGGAGTTTATCCTCGATCCCGGGACGACGCGCGTTCAGGTGATGGGCTGGTGGGAAGATGGCTGGCGCTGTCTGTTCGAAGCGCTCGGCGCGCTGGCGCCGGAAGATTTCGCGCAAACGGTGTACGTTCGCGGCGAGCCGCATTCGGTGCTGCAGGCCATCAACCGGCAGCTTGCGCACCACGTCTATCACGCCGGGCAGATCGTATTTTTGGCCAGGCGCCTGCGAGGCAGCCGCTGGAAGCCGTTGAGCATCCCGCGCGGCCAGTCGGCCGCCTTCAACGCGAAAATGGCGGCGCGTTACAAATAAGCGGAGCGTGGCAAGCAAGCGGAGCGTTATAAATGAGGAAAGCTATCCCGATCGCCGTTCTTCTGGCAGCGCTGTGGGCCCCGGCGCAGGAAGTGGCCGTGCCCATCGAGACGCCGATGTCGCCCCCGGCCTGGGCGCTGCTCGAGCGCGAGCTGCTGCGCGCCAACTCGCGCGCCGCCGAACTTTTCGCTGCCCGGTACCTCGACCAGCGCGGCTACCTGCTGCACACGCCCCGCTGGGGCACGCTCGACGGGCCCGACGATGCCATCGAGACCTTTTACAACTGGACGCTGCTCCACGCGCTGGGCGCTTCCGACTCGGTCCTCGAGGCCTTCAAGAAGGCGCTCGAAGGACACCTCCAGCAGTACAAGGAGCTGCGCACCACGCGCACCGAGCTGGCCCGCGACGGCGCGTACCACAAGGAATTCATCACCCAGTCCGATTGGTTCCATACCGGTGAGGGCATGCGCGGCTTCCTGTTCCTGGGGCTTTCCGACCCGAGTGCCCCGCGGCTGATCGAGCGTATGCGCCGTTTCGCCGGCCTGTACATGAATGAAGACCCCGAGGCGCCGAACTACGATCCGAAGCACCGCATCATCCGCAGCCTGTGGACCGGCAGCCGCGGCCCGATGCTTCGTAAGGCCACCGTCTACGACTGGGTGGGCGACCCGGTCGCGGGACGCTTCCACGTTCTGCACAGCAGCGCCGGCCGCGGACAGATGCTGGATTTGGAAAAGCACTATCCGAAGATGCTGGCGCATTGCGCCGAATACCTCGACAGCGTGGGTGACCATCCGCTCAACCTCGCGGCCACCGGCCTGGCGTTGAACGCCTACATGCTCACGCGTGAGCCCAAATACCGCGACTGGGCGCTGGAATACGTGAACGCCTGGAAGGAGCGCACCGCGGCCAACGGCGGGAATATTCCCACCAACATCGGTCTCAACGGCGCCATCGGCGGCGAATACGGCGGCCAATGGTACAAGGGCACTTACGGTTGGAACTTCACCATCTTCGACGGCGAGATCGAGCAGATCGCCCATCGCAACACCTTCCATGCCGGCATGTGGCCCGGTTTCGGCAACGCCTTCCTGCTCACCGGCGATCTGTCCTACATTGATACGCTGCGCCGCCAGATGGACAACCTCTACGCGCAGAAAAGAATCGTCGGCGGCCGCCTGATGATCCCGCAGATGTACGGCGACCCGCGCGGCTACAAGCACAGCGGCCAGGAAGCCTGGTACCACTGGACGCCGAACCTGTTCACCAACCGGCTGACGGAAATCTACCTGTGGTCCATGGACCGCCGCGACCTCGAGCGCGTTCCGAAAACAGACTGGATCGCTTTCCTCGAAGGGCAGGCGCCGGAGTATCCGGAGCGCGCGCTGCGCGCCGACCTCGCGCAGGTGCGCGCGCGCGCCGCGGAAATGCGCGCCGATCCCACCACGCCCGAGACGCGTCTGGCCGACTGGCTGATGGGCCTCAATCCCGCCGCCACCGATGCGCTGGCCAAACTGACGATGGGCGCGTACCTCACCGGAAATATCTGGACGCTGCACAGCCGGGTCCGCTACTTCGATCCGGAGAAGCGCCGCGCAGGCTTACCGGAGCATATCGCCGCTCTCGTCGAAAAACTCGCCGCCGATTCGGTAACGCTCACCCTGGTCAACACCGATCCGGTGGACGCGCACAGCGTTATCGTCCAGGCCGGCGCCTACGCCGAGCACCAGTTCGAATCCGTATCGGTGAACGGCAAAGCCGTGCCCATCAACCGTCCCGCCGTCACCGTGCGCCTCGGGGCCGGTTCCGGCGGCCGCCTGGTCTTCAAGATGAAGCGCTACGCCCACCCGCCCACCCTGGC
>JBKKAI010000210.1:0-2719 GCA_046714815.1 Terriglobia bacterium
GCACAGGCTCGCCGCGGCGAGCCTGTACTACCTGCCTGAGGAAAGGGAAATGCTGAAGCAACTACTGTTCGCTTTTCTAATGGTCCAGCCCGCCGTCCTTTTCGCCGACATTACCGGCACGGTCTACGATCCGGCGAATGCGCCGGTGCCGCGCGCCACGGTGCACCTGCTGGGCGGCGCGTTCTCGCGCGTCACCTCCACCGACGCGGAGGGCCGCTTCCGCTTCCCCGCCGAATCGGACGGCGCATACACGCTGCTGGCGGCGGCGCCGGGATTGAGCGGCCTCCCACAGAAAATCACAGTGCGGCACGGGTCGGCCGCCGCCGAGATGCGCCTGGAGCTGGCGGCGCGCAGCGAGACTGTGACGGTCACCGCCGGGCGCGCCGAGATGCCCATCTCCGCGGTGGGCTCGTCCACCACCGTACTGGCGCGGCGCGAGCTCGACGAAATCCACGCCGACAACGTGGCCGACGCGCTGCGCCACGTGCCGGGCCTGAGCCTGGTGCAGACCGGACGGCGCGGCGGCATCATCGGCCTGTTCGCCCGCGGCGGCGAGTCCGACTTCAACCTGGTGATGGTGGACGGCGTCAAGGTGAACGACTTCGGGGGCCAGTTCGATTTCGCCAATTTCCCGCTGGAGAGCGTGGAGCGCATCGAAGTGGTGCGCGGCCCGCAGAGCGCGCTTTACGGACTGAACGCCATCGGCGCCGTGGTCCACATCATCACGCGGCGTCCCACGGCGCCGCTGCAGGCGCGTGCCCAGGCCGAGGGCGGCAGCTTCGGCACGGCGCGCTGGTCGCTCGGCGCCGGCGGCCGCAGCGGGCGCTTCGGCTGGAACACGGACGTGATGCGGCACACCGGTGACGGCGTGGTTCCCAATGATAACTATCGCAACGAGGCCGGGTCGCTGCACCTGGATTATGAATTCAGCGACGCCGCACGCCTGCGCTACTCGCTGGTGGCCGATGCCAACGATGTGGGCGCGCCTGGCCCCTATCGCGTCGCTCCGGTCAACCGCGTGCAGCGCGGCAAGGAAAATGTCTACATCAACGGCCTGGATCTGGAGGCGCGGCTGGGCCGCTTCCGCCACAAGCTGTCGGGGAGCGCCTACCAGGCCCGCCGCTCCTTCACGTCGCAGTTCGGGCCGTTCGAGACGCGGCAATTCCGCGCCGGCGTCTCCACCGAGTCGAGTGTCGCGCTCACCGACGGCGACACCCTGGCCTTTGGCTTCGAGTTGCAGCGCGAGCGTTTCCGCAACACGTTCGTCACCAACCAGCAGAGCGTGGTCTTCCCGCTGGTGCGCAACAACCTCGGATGGTTCGTGGAGAACCGCTGGGAGCGCGGCGGGCGCCTGTTCCTGAACACCGGCCTGCGCCTGGAGAACATCCGCACCTCGGCGCTGCCGCCCGACGCTTTCGGCTCGCGCCCGGCGATCGGCGCGCGCAGCAAGCTGGCGCTGAACCCCAAGGTTTCCGCGGCGTTCCTGCCGCGCCCGGGCGGGGGCACGCGTCTGCACGCCAGCGCCGGGACCGGCATCCGCGCGCCGGACGGCTTCGAGATGGCCTTCACCAACCATCTGGCGCTCGAGCCGGAGCGCACCGCCAGCTTCGACATCGGTGTCGAGCAGGCCTTCGCGCGGCGGCGGGCCATCGTGGACCTCACTTACTTCTACAACCGCTTCCACGACCTGATCATCACGCTCAGCGGCGAGCAGCGCGGCCTGAGCCGCTACCGCTCCGATAACCTGGCCAATTCCCGCGCCCAGGGCCTGGAACTTTCCGGCGCGTTGCGGCCCGCCGCCTGGATCGGCTTCAGAGGCCATTACACCTGGCTGAAAAGCGAAGTGCTGTCGCTCGACAACGCGCCGGGCCGCGCGCCGTCGCCGTTCCTTATCGGCGAGCCGCTGCTGCGCCGGCCCGGGCACTCCGCCGCCTACCTAGTCACCTGGAATGTCCGGGCGGCGCGCCTCACGATGACCACCGGCGCGACGATGCGCTCGGCCACGCGGGACGTGGACCCCATCCGCGGCCTCGGCGGCGGCACGCTGCTTAACCCCGGCTACATCCGCCCCGACCTTGGCGCGGAAATCGCCCTCACCCCCGAGGTGGCCCTCTACGGCCGTCTCTTCAATTTCAGCGACAGCCGCTACGAAGAGGCGCTGGGCTTCCCCGCCCTACGGCGCAATTTTGTCGCCGGAGTGAAGTTCCGCTGGCGGTGAAATGGTGCGATAGTATGGCGGTAGCCGCAGGATAGCCAATGAACCGCCTGACGATCGAGCGTGATGTGCTGCGGGCCATGTGCCAGGGCGCCGCCGGCGGGCCCGTGTGGGAAGACGGAATGCGCCTGCTCGCCGGCTACCGCTTCGGCGAAGTCATGCACCAGATGGTCTTCGAGGCGCTGCAGCAGATCCAGTCATCGCGCCCCGAGGTGATCCGCGAGCACCTGCAGCGGAAGCTGGCGCGCGCCGGCTTCCCCGACCTGAGCCTGAGCGCGTTCTTCGAGCCGCACGGCCTGGATTATGCCCACGCCGTCGCGCTCATCGAGCAACTCACCCACTCCTGACCCGGCTAAGGGTCGGCCGCAGAAGCAGTAGACCGACCGGCTGGAATCTAGTAAAGGACGTCGTTCTCGCCCTTCTGGGTGATCAGATTCTGGGCGACGGCCAGTATCTTGTCGCGGCGCTGAATGATGGCCTTGACTTCCGACTTGCTCAGGTGCG
>JBKKAI010000211.1:0-6430 GCA_046714815.1 Terriglobia bacterium
TCCATAAGTTCGTCGCCTGTTCATGAATAATCCGGGCTAGGTCTCCGACCGGCTGAAAAGTTCGCTCTTGCGGCTTTGCCGCCCTGCTGTGCGAAAGGCTTGCCTTTCCGCCACGGCGGTCCAAAACCAGCGAAGCCGCCAAAGGAAATCTTCAGCCGGTCACAGAACTAGTTCAGTGGCGTCACCACTACTTTACGGAAACGAACCGGACCGTGATCCCCTTGCAGCATGATCGGGCCCGGCTCGGCCTCCATGCTGTCGAGGGCGCCGCCCGTAATACCGGGAATCTCCTCGTTATCAATGATCTTCGTTCCATTCAGGACAATTGTGACGCGGTTCGCCACCAGCGTGGCTTCCAGAGTCTGCCATTCACCCGCCGGCTTGCTGGCGTTGACCTTGGGCGTAAGGAAACCGTAGACGGCTCCGTTGCGGTGCGACTCCGTTGGCTGTCCGAAGTCGTCCAGCACCTGGATCTCGTGACGGCCGCGCAGATAGATGCCGCTGTTGCTCTTGGCGGCTACGCTGAACTCAACCTCCAGCTTGAAGTCCAGGAACTTCTTCTCCGAATAGATGTTATTTGCTTTGTCCTCGTTGGCCAACGCGCCGTCTTTCACCATCCAACCCAGCGCCCGCCCCGGCCTCTGTCCGACCCAGCCGGTAATATCGGCGCCGTTGAACAGCGCCACCGGTTTGCCCGGTTTTTTTCGGGGCGGCGTTTTGGGCCAGACCGGCGCTCGGACACCGCTCCAGGCGCGAGGTGGCCTGGAGCCCTCCACCACGGTTCCATCCAGCCGGCCACCTTTCATTCGTGCTTTGTACACGCTAACGATCTGGTTTTCCGGCCGTCCCCGCTTGAATCGGAATGTGAGTTCCTCATTCGCAATCGTCACGTCCGGCACCGGGAAAACGCTGCCGCCGCGGCCCACAAAGCGGGCCGACGGGGTTCCACCTTCGCGAGTCACTTCCAGCCATGATGGGTAACTCCCGCCCTCGACGGGTCCTTCTCGCTCGTCGGCCAAGACCGTCAAGTCCCATTTCCCGAGGAAGCTGTCCTCGGCGGCCAGGAGACTCCACACGCTCAAAAGCGCAGCCAGTGTTGCCAGGCTTCTCGCCTTGAAAAAAGTCATTCTCCGTTCTCCTTATTGAGTTGATCCTTCGCTGACGCGCCCGGTCTTCAGGTCCCACTGGAGCCGGTGCCCCTTCCGATACGCCAGGTTTGCCAGGTGGGCGGCCCCGGCGGCATAGTGTCCGGCGGCGGCATCCTCGCGGCTGGGAGAGCGATCCCGCAGCGACATGATGAAGTATTCGTAATGGGAGGGCCCGCGCTCGATGGTGAATTCCTGCTCCGTCTTGGGCGGAGGCGGCGGCTCCTTCGGCCGGCCTTCCGCGGTCAAGCCGAGTGACTCGAAGTATTGCTTCTGCATCGCCTCCGGCCAACTGCTGATCCCGTACCGTTGGGCCTGCTGAGCGTTCGGCTCGGGATAAAGCGTCAGCGGCGCCGCCTGTCGGCCGCGGGACTCCATCACCAGCGTACCCTCCGATCCCATGATCACCGTTCCGTGCGGCGCCCGCGAGTTTCCAAGGTTGACGTATAGATCGGCGACGAAACCTTCCGGATACTCGAAGACGGAGTTCATCACGTCGGGAACCGTCCGGCCATCGTTCCAGCGGTAGATGCCGCCTTGCGAGGTCACCGACCGGGGCGCCTGCACATCCATGATCTCGTGCAGCGTGGTCAACAGGTGGACGAACAAATCGGTGGCCACACCGCCCGAATACTCCCACCAGCAGCGCCAGCGGAAGAAGACCTTGGGGTCAAACGGCCGCTTCGGCGCCGGTCCCAGGAACTTCTGCCAATCAATCGTCTGCGGCGAAGCATCGGGCGGAATCGGGTAAACCCAGGCGCCTTCCGGCGAGTTGCGGTTGTTCGCCATCCGCACCATGTTCACTTTTCCGAGCGCGCCCGACTTCACGATTTCACGCGCCTTGGCAGTGGTCGCCGACGTCTTGCCCTGGCTCCCGACCTGCAGCAACCGGCCGGTGCGTTTCACCGCGGCGATGATTTCCCTGCCCTGCTCGATGCTCCAGGTCAGGGGCTTCTCGATGTAGACGTCTTTCCCGGCGGACAGCGCGTCCAGCACCATCTGGCGATGCCAGTGGTCCGGCGTGGCAATCACCACAGCGTCCACGTCTTTGCGCTCGAGGACCGCTTCGTAGTTCCGGGTGGTTTCGACGGCGCCGTCGGTCAGTTCTTTGGCGCGCAGCAGGTGTCCGTCATAGGCGTCCGCGGCCGCGACCACTCGCACGCCGGGAATGGCTTTGAACGATCGCAACAGGCCCATTCCCTGGATGCCGACCCCGATGAACCCCAGGTTGGCCGTGTCGTTCGGTCCGGCGGCTTTCAGAAACGGCCCGGAGCTCACCAATCGGTAAACGATGGCGCCGCCCCCGGCCTTGCGAAGGAAATCCCGCCTGTTCTGTGGCATGCGCGAGCGTAGCACAGGCATTCCTGCCTGTGCCTCTTTTTCAGCAAGTTGGCCAAGGCAACAGGCAAGAATGCCTGTTCTACACCTTTTTCAGCACCGTTCGCTCCAGAACACCTTTGGTCAGCTTCACGCCCTGTGTCTCGTTTTCCCAGATCTGCTCCGGCGCCAGCTTTTCCTCGGCCTGCTGCCCGCCGCGTCCGGTGCGGCCGAAGCCCGACTCAATGCCCCAGAAGCCGTGGTAGCCGGCGTCCTGGCATATCTTGATTATCTTTTCGAGGTCCCATCGCGGGTGCGTTCCATCAGCCGACCAGGAAGCCTTCACCGAGATGCCCTTGGCCCAGGGAACGATCCTGCGGATCACCTCTGCATGGTCGTCGCCGGGATTGATGTTGCCAAAATCGGGAAGCGTGCCGAAGTTCGCATTGTTCACCGTCTTCATCAGGGCGGACAGCGTTTCGGCATTCGAGGAGGCGCCGCCGTGGTTCTCGATGACCACGTTCAGGTCGGCGCCGCGGGCGTATTCGAGCAGATGGTTGAAGCTTTCGGCGGCGCGGCTGACGATGTCTTTATCCGCCTGCCAGTTCTCGCGCGGGCCGCCCATGTTGCAGCGGATGGCGTGGCAGCCCAGATAATGCGCGATATCCACCCACTTGCGATGCGCAACGGCCGCCTGTATCCGCTCTTTCTTGTCACGCGCCGACATGTCCCCTTCGCCGTCCACCATGATCAACACGAAGGTGATGCCGTGCGCGTTTCCGTTCTTCTTGAGCTGGTTCAGATGGCCCATCACCGGGTTCTCGAAGAACTGGTTTACGAACTCCAGCCCGTTGATGTTGAACTCTTCCCGGCAGATGCGGGGCAGGTCGAGGTTCTTCCACCGCTTGGCGGCAAAGAAGCTGCGGTTGATGGACCAGGCCGCGAGCGAAATGTCATCCTTCGTTGGACGGTTCGCCGCCATCACCGCGCCGCCGGCCGCCGCCGCCCCTGCCGCAGCGGTCCCCATAAACTCTCTTCGTGTCTGTTCCATATCTCTCCCCAAAGTTAGATTATGTTCAATCGCAGGCCAGGAATCAAATGGTGTGGCACAGGCATTCCAGCCTGGGCCCGGCTGCTAACTTGCTGAAACACCGCACAGGCAGGAATGCCCGCGCTCCCAAGCTAATCCGTGATTGACTGGACAGCGAACCGTGAGTATTCTGCGCCGTGGGGGAGATTTCCGCAATGACCAACCTGAGCCTTCGCCGCCCGGCCGCCGTTCTGCTGCCCGCGCTGTTTCTCTGCCTGTCCGCCTTCGCCCAGGAGCTGCCTTACAAGGTGGTTCCCAACTGGCCGGAACTGCCCACCGGCTGGAACCTGGGAGAAACCTCGGGGGTCGCCAAGGACTCGCGCGGCCACATCTATGTCTTCAACCGCGGCCCGCACGCGCTTCTCGAGTTTGAGCCGACCGGGAAGTTTGTGCGCGAGATCGGCCAGGGCCTGTTCGTCGCCTCGCACGGAGTTCGCGTGGACCCGCAGGACAACATCTGGACGGTAGACGTGGACGGGCATGCGGTCGTCAAGTTCAGCCCGGCGGGGCGCGTGCTGATGGTCCTGGGCCGCAAGAACCGGCCGGGAACGACCAACGAGGCATTCAACCGGCCGACCGATGTCGCCTTCGCGGCTAATGGCGACATCTACGTTACGGATGGGTACGGCAACTCGCGCGTCATGAAGTTTTCCAAGGATGGCCGCTTCCTGAAGACGTGGGGCAAGAAAGGCAAGGCGGCGGGCGAATTCGACCTGCCGCACACCGTAGTGGTGGACGCCAAGGGCCGGGTCTACGTCGGTGACCGTGAAAACAAGCGTGTCCAGATTTTCGACAGCGAGGGCACGTTCATCCGGGAGTGGACGCACCTGGGCTCACCCTGGGGCCTGGAAATCACCCCCGAACAGCAGATCTACATGGCCGACGGCTACGCCAACCGGGTCACCAAGCTGGACATCGAAGGGCAGCTCATCGGCACTCTTGGCTCGCCCGGCAAGAACCCGGGGCAGTTTGCATTTGCCCATCACCTCACGGTCGGTAGGAATGACGATATCTATGTCGCGGAGATCTTGAACTGGCGTGTTCAGAAATTTGTGAAACGATAGGAGCGCCGATGCGAACCGCTTCCACTTTGGTCTTCTGCTTGCTGCTGGCGGCCGTAACCGCTCTGCCGTCGCCGGCCAAAACCATCCGCGTGCTCGCCTGGTCGGAGCGAACCGAGCCGGCCGACGCCTACCCGGACGGCATCAATGGCGCTGTCGCCGAGATGCTGAAAAACGAAAAGAACGTCAAGGTGACCATCGCCAACCTCAGCGATCCGGACCAGGGCCTCAGCGAGGAGGCGCTGAAAGATACCGACGTGCTTGTCTGGTTCGGACATCGCAAGCATCGCGAGGTCAGCGATGAGAACGTCGCACGCATTATGCGCCACGTGACTGAGCGCGGCATGGGTTACCTTCCGCTGCACTCCGCGCATTACGCCCTGGCGTTCAAGGCGCTGATGCGGAAGAAAGCCGAGTCGCTGGGATCTCCCCTGACCGACGACCGGAAATGGCCGGTCGGCGGCTGGACCGGCGTGGAAAACAAAGGCGCTCCGCAAACCATTCGCGTGCTGGCGCCGAAGCACCCGACTGCCAAGGGAATCAAGGACTTCGTGATTCCGAAAGACGAGCAGTATCGCAACCCCTTCAATGCGCCTCCGCCGGACGTGAAAGTTTTCGAGGGCGCCTGGGAGGGGGGCGAGCAGCACGGCAGCGACGGCATGATCTGGACCGTCGGCAAAGGACGAGTCTTTTATTTCCGCCCGGGCCACGAGACGTACCCCATCTACTACCAGGCGGAAGTGCAGCAGGTGCTGCGAAACGCAGTCCGCTGGCTGGCCCGGTAGGCCGACATGCCCGGTCTCTCGCGCAGGACTTTCCTGGCCGCGGCGCTGGCGCCGGTGCTGTTGAAGGCCGACGAAGCCGCCAGCCCTCCGATCATTGACATCCACCAGCATACAAACTACTCCGGCCGCTCCAATGAGCAACTCGTCGCCCACCAACGCCGCATGGGCATCACCAGGACGGTGCTGCTGCCGGCCGGCTCCAGGTACGGCCTGGCAGCCGGCGCCGGGGGCAACCAGTCTGTAGTTGACTTGGCGCGCCAGTTTCCAAAGGAGTACGTTTATTTCGCGAACGAAGTGGCTGACCTGCCGGAGGCCCGGACGGAAATCGCCAGGTACTTGAAGGCCGGAGCCATCGGAATCGGCGAGCAGAAATTCGCCGTGGATTGTGACTCGCCGTATATCCACCGCATCGCCGAGCTGGCGCGCGAATTCCGCGTGCCGGTTCTGATGCACTTCCAGCATAACGCCTATAACATGGGCATCGAGCGCTTTCACAAGGTCCTCGCAAAGCACCCGCGGGTGAACTTCATCGGGCATGCCCAGACCTGGTGGGGCAACATTGACAAGAACCACGACCAGGCGGTGATGTACCCCAAGACGCCGCTGACGCCGGGTGGCATCACCGACCGCCTGCTGGCGGATTACCCCAACATGTACGGCGACCTCTCGGCCGGCTCCGGCCTGAATTCACTCATGCGCGACGAAGATCAGGCGCGCGAATTTCTCAAGCGTCACCAGGACAAGCTGCTTTACGGAAGCGACTGCAACGACAGCGACGGTCACGGAGAGCGGTGCAGCGGCTCCCGGTGCATCGCCACCGTTCGCAAACTCGCCGCCGGCGATAAGATCCTGCGCAAGATCCTTTACGGGAACGCCGCCCGCCTGCTGAAAATCAAGTAAATGTGGCACAGGCATTCCTGCCTGTACGGTGTTTTTCATTCTGGCGGCAAGGCGGGGCCAGCCGCAAACTCAAGCAAATAGGGGGAAACCACGTTTGGATGCCGGCTTGCACGAAAGGTGCTGCGTGGAGAG
>JBKKAI010000212.1:0-8324 GCA_046714815.1 Terriglobia bacterium
AGCCGGGGCCGCCGGGGAAGCCTGCCGGGCCACCGCGTGCGAGGCCGGGCACGACTTCTCCGCCCGCCTTCCGGAAAAGCTCCTCGGCCTTCTGCTGAAAGTCAGCGAGGAGTTTCCTGTCGTTATCGCAGTGCGTGAAGTGGATCTTCAGCACCGGAATGCCCCAGTGGTCCTTGACTTCGGGATCGAGTTCGACGAAATTCTCCTTCCGGGCAAGCATTTCGGCGCCCGCGTTCCATACGCGCGCCTGCGCCACGAACCGGCTCTTGACCTCCTTCTTCCACTGGGAGCCATAGCCGGGAAGGGACGCCGCGAATTGCGGATACTCGGTCTGCCCGCCGGTGGCATTCATGACGTAGCCGCGGATGAAGTCCTTGCGCCGGGTCTTCTGGTCAATGTTCTGGAAATTCGGGATCGTAATGCCGGCCGCTTTGCCGTCGTCGAGGCGGCTGGGGCCGCCCTTGAGCCTGGGAAGAATTCCGGTCACGCCGCCGCCTGAGACCTGGTCCATCATGTACTGGCCGAGAGTCCCGCTGGAATTGGCGAGGCCGCCCTTGGCGGAAAGCAGCATCAGGCGCGTGTTCTCGAGCGTCGAAGCCGCCAGAATAACGTACTTCGCGTCCACTTCCACCGCTTTCATTGTGTAGCGCTCGATGTAGGTCACACCGGCGGCGCGATTCTCGTTGTCCATCCGGACGCGCGCAACCACACTGTCGGTGCGGATCTCCAGGTTGCGGGTTTTCAGCGCGGGCGGCAGCGTGACCGCGATGGGATTGAACATGGCGCCCACCTCGCAGCCATTCACGCAGTTGCCGCAGTAATGGCACGCCGGCCGGCCGTTATGCATGCGCGTCAGTTGCGCCAGCCGCCGGTGCGTCGAGCGCCAGCCGAGACTCTTGCAGGCGGCGGTGAAAATCGTTTCGGCGCAGTTCAGCGGCATCGGAGGGAGGAACGGGCCATCGGGAAACTGGGGCAGCCCCTCCTTTGCCGCGCTCACGCCGATGAAGCGTTCGATGCGATCGTAATAGGGCTTGATGTCGGCGTAGGTGACGGCCCAGTCCATGCCATAGCCATCGAGCGAAGCCGCTTTGAATTCATAGTCGGCCATGCGGTCGGTGGCGCGGGCCCAGTGCAAAGTGCGGCCGCCCAGACATCGCGATCGTCCCCAGCGGTACACGGTCTCGGGCGAGGTCGTGTAAGGATTCTCCTCGTTGTCGAGCATGATCCGATAGTTGCGCTCGCTGCCGGCGTACCGGCGCAGCAGGCCCGGTTTGCCCCGGCCGCGGTAATCCATCTCGTAAGGGAAAGTGTGCTGGAAGTCTTTCGCCGGATCAATGTGCGCTCCCGCCTCGAGCATCAGGACCGTCATGCCGGCCTTGGTCAGTTCCATCGCGGCCCAGCCGCCGCATGCTCCGGAACCAACTACGATCGCGTCATATGCCTTTGCCATTCGCCACGCCTCCCGTCCTCACAGGACGTGGTGCTCCGGATGATCACAGGCCGGAAAGGTCTCGTTGTACGAGTTGCCCTTGTAATCGAGCGCTTCGATCAAGCCGGCGCGCGAAGTATAAAACGCGAAGGTGTTCTGTTGCTTGATCAGGCGGTAGGCAAAGTAGGCCGGGTGTGTGGCGGAGCTGTCGCGCTCGGGCCGCGACATCTGCTCCACCAGGAGGGCGCGGCCCCCGGCATCGGCCGAGTGGAATCCGGCTTCCTTCAGCGCGGCCATCGCCTCGCGCCACTGCTTCTCGATGGCGGGCTCAAATCCGCCGGCCGCCTGCAGAACAAAATCCATGTAGTGGGCGCAGTGCGCTTCGCGAGCGCCCGGCGTATCGTCGGTGGGGATCAGGATCTCCGTGAAGGACTGCAAGGCCGCGAAGTCCTCCGGTCCGAAGAACTTCGGCTTGTAATCTCGCAGCAGCGGCGGTTCGGGCGGAGCCTTGGAAGCGGCAGCGTGCCGGCGGCCGTCCGCGGCTTTGAGCCAGGCGGCGAAAAACTCCGCGGCGCCCGGCAGCGCGGCGGCACGCACGGCAAGAGCCAAAAGATCGCGGCGAGTTGACGGCATCCCATCTCCTGCGTGGAGGCGATTCTGCTTCGTCCGCCGAGTATACCCCAACCGCCTTCCGTTCGGGCTTCGCAGGAGTGTGCCGATCAGGGGACCATTGAGTTCGTCGGGTCGGGCTTCATCTCAGATCACTCCGAGCAGGCTCTTGAGCCTTCGTTCCCACAGAGAATCCGCGAGTAGACTGAACTCCGCCAGTCTGACCGCACGCCTCCCCGGAAGCTCGTCGCAGTTCGACCTCCGCCGGATAGAGTTCTACAAGGTCAGCCGCGCAGACGGCCACGGATAGGGCGCTTAGTAATACGGCTCGTTCGCCTACTTCTTTCCTCCACACTTCCTCATGCTGCCCAGAAGGCATTGACTGGATTGACTGGATATAGGCTGAACGCTTGTCGAAAAGGCACTTTGCGAGGCTGGCCTCAGGCGATCCGTGGTACGACGACGCTCGCACGCGCCGCGAATCTCCGATCTTCTTTGAACAGAACCGGGCGCTAAGGAGGCGGTACTCAAGGCCTTTCAACTCGGCCGCCGAGACATCGCGATTCGTCCCCACAGGTACACCGTCTCGGGCGAGGTCGTGTAAGGATTCTCCTCGTAGTCGAGTATGATCGCGAACGTGTTCTGTTGCTTGATCAGGCTGCAGGCAAAGAGGCCGGGTGTGTGGCGAAGCTGTCTTTCGTCCACCGAGTATATGACTCCCCCTCTTACTGCTCCAGTTGGAGAACCGCTACGTTGCGATCCTCCACGCTCACCTCCAGCGTGCGTCCGGCGATGCGGGCCGCGGCTGAATGCTGCCACAGCTCTCGCGCGCGAGAGAATAGTCCGAGGCGATCGTCGAGTGTGATGGTAACGGTTTTGGCCGCCCGCGTCGGATTGACGACCCAGAGGCGGGCGCCGCCCGGGCCGTCATGCAGACGCGCTTTCACCATCGGATCGCTGACGCGTGCCATCTGCCGCACACCGGCCCACTCGAGCAGGCCGGCGAAAAACGCCTTCGTCTCGGGCGCGTGATGCATGAAATAGCCGCCGCCGGGGAACGTGCCAACCAGCAGCGCGCGCCCTTTGCCGAACTTGTGCTCCACGGCCGCCGGTTTTCCGTTCGTATAACGGCCAACCACCCGGCCGCCGGCCGGCTCGTACTCCTGCAGGAAGAATCGGCCGGCGACGCGCTTCCCCTGCACTTCGAGGGTGAGGTTGTTCAGCAGGTCAGGCGTGAACTCGACGTAGCTCTCGCGTGCCCCGAATAATTCGTTGAAGCCGTAATTTGGCTGCCGCGTGCCGACTTTCCCGCGCTCGCCAAAATAGCCCGGCAGCCCTTCGCTGACCAGCACTCCTCCCTGCTCAACATACGCGATGAGTTTCTTCGCCGTGCTTTCCTTCAGGTGAATCGGATAAGGCAGATACGCCAGCGGATATTCCTGGATATGGTCAATGTGGACGAAATCCGCCTGGATATTGGAATCGAAGAAACCCTGGTACGCGCCTCGCGCCGACTCGGCGTAATGCTGCGTGGATCCCTGCTGCACGTAATTAAAGATCTGCGATTCGGGCACGAAAACGATCCCCACTTCTCCCTTTACCGGACGCGAAGTCCATAGCGCGCGGTGGGTGTTGGCCCAGCGCGCCACAGCGCCGGCCGCTTCGGCGCGCGGTGTTACGCCGCCATCCATTCCGAATGCGCCGAAGGCGCCAAACAGCGGACCGTCCAGCAGCGGGCGCCAGCGCGGGTACAAGATGCCGGTGGCGCCGCCGGCCATCGAGATCATGTTCCACAGCCGAACGTCCTTCTCATCGGTGATTCGGCCGTCTTCGCGCGGCCGTCCGGTCACCTGTGGCTGCATCCACAGCGGTCCGGCCTGCGCTTCGGCATGCCAGAACGGCTTGCCGCGGGCGCCGGCGCGAACCAGGTCGGCCGCGTGGAACTGCTTCCAAAGCTCGGCGCCTTTACGCGATGCCACCCAGGTAAAACCCCACGTCTCGACTTCGGCCGCCGAGCGCCACTCGTCATTGGCCGAGGACGGCAGCGCCTCGAGCGAAGATGCCACGCCGTGCGCCACCACTTTGTTCTTCCTGTCGAGCTTGCGAATCAAATCTACGCGCCACTTGAGCAGGCGGAACTGGTTGTCGATGCGGAACTCCAGCCAGTCGAGGCTCTCCGGGTAGCCGGAAAAGCTGCGCGGCGGATGCACGAACTCCCAGTCGGCGAAACTGTGCCGGTACCAGGCCTTCCCGAGCGCGTCGATCGTGCCGTACCTGGCCTGTAGCCACTCGCGGAACTTTTTCTGCGTCGCGTCGCAATAGCAATACAAGCGCTGCGGGTTCCCGCCCGGATAGGAGTGCTCATTCCAGAGATCGTAGGCCCACATGCCAGGATGGTCCTTGTAGCGCTCCACCAGAGAGGTGAGGAACTTCGCCGCCTGCGCGCGAACGTCTTCATTGTCCAGACAGAGCCCGGGAAATCCTCCCGTGGCGCTCGAAGCGGAGATCTGCGAATGCACAACGCTGCCGTCCGAACCCAGGTAGCGCGCGTGCGCATATTTGTCGAACATCCATTCGGGCGCGGCGGTGATCATTTCCGCGATCACCACCTTGATGCCGTTCTGTGCCGCCAGGTCCATCATGCGGTCGTAGTCGCGCCAGTCGTACTTGCCCGGAGCGACTTCGATCGCCGACCACAGGAACCAGTGGCGGAAGGTGTTCATGCCGATTTTCGCCGCCGTCGCGTGGTCGCGCGCCCACTCCTGTTCCGGAGGATTCGACTTGCGGAAGTAGACCGCGCCGTAAGGGAAAACGGGATCCTCTGCCCAGGCCGCACAGGCGGCGAGCAAAACGGCGATCAGGAATCGTCGCATGGTCCTTAGAAAATGAACTTCAATCCGAACTGGATCTGCCGGCCGGTTGCCGACGACCCCGACATTTTTCCGAACTCCGGGTTGTTGTCGTTGCACGCGGAGCCCGGTGTGCGCCCGATGCATGTCATCGGCGGGCTATTCGAGCTGGGCAGCAGGAAGGTCGGCGTATTGGTAAGGTTGAACGCCTCCGCTCGGAACTGCAACCGGTATTTCTCGGTGAAACTGAAATCTTTGAGCAACGAGAAGTCGAAATTCACCGATCCCGGTCCGCGCGCCACACGGCGCGCCGAGTCGCCGAACATCTGGATGGGCGCGCCGGTCCTGCTGGGCGTGGTGCCGGGCACGCGGAACGCCGCGGCATTGAAGAACCGGTCGGGGCCCCGGCCCTCCTGAACCTGAATGTGCTCTCCCTTCACGCGGTCCGGAACGTTGAAGGTGTTGAAGATGGGTGGCAGCCGGTTCGTGCGGATATCGGTGGGGAAGCCGCCGCGCATCGTGGTAATGCCGTTGAGTTGCCAGCCGCCGATCAGCCGCGATGCCAGCGAGCGCGAGCTCAGCCAGCGCTTTCCCGGTCCCCAGGGGAGCTCGTATGAGTAGCTGAGGCTGAACGTCTGTGGCACGTCGATCGGCGCCGGTCCGCGCTCGCGGGAGAGGTTGTAGGTATCAAGCGCGATCGAGGTGCCGCCGTTCTGCGTAAAGGCGCTCGGGCCGGATCCTCCGTCCTCGAGGTTCTTCTGGACCGTGTAGTTCAGCAAGAAAGCCAGGTCGCTGCCGTAGCGCTTCTCCACTCGCAGGTTGTAGGCGTTGTAGTTGGAGGTGGCCAGCGAGTACGTGGGAATCACGGTGCCGTTGATCATCGGGAACGGGCGGAGACGCTGGACGTTGCGCCCATCCAGCGCGTACTCGAACGGGACCTGGTTCCGGTTGATGAACAGCGTGGCCAGATCGCGGCCGAGCGCACCCTGGTACGAGGTTTCGATGAGCAGCGTTTCCCACGGCTGAAACTGAATCGAAAAATTGTACTGATGCAGCATGGGGAAGCGCGCATCGTGGAAGGCTTGCGTGCGGATGGTGCGCGCCAGCGGCGCTTCCGCGCTGAAGCCTTCGAGCGTCGGCGCCGACGGGCCCGCCTGCACCGGCTCATTCAGCGTGTAAGGCGGCGTGAGGGTACGCGAGGAGCTCACCGGCGGCACCACCAGCGCCGGCGTGTTCGGGTTGTTGCCCGCGATCTGCGTCACCTCCTGGTTCTGGTCGCGCAGTCCGTAGAAAATCCCATACGCGCCGCGCAGCACCCAGCGGCGCCGGAGCTGATACGCGAAGCCCGCGCGCGGCCCGATGTTGTTGTGATCGCCGTCCACGATCGCTCGCGTGTAGCCATCCTTGCCGGGAACCGCGAACCGCACCTTGTCCAAATCGAAAAGTCCTCCGCGGTCGCGCGCATCCACCGGTTGCGTGTACAGGTCATAACGCAGGCCGAGATTCAGCGTGAGCCGCGACGTGATCTTCCAGTCGTCCTGCAGAAATGCGCCGAAGTAAATCTCGCGCTGGCGGCCCCAGTCCAGCATCTGAGTGCCTTGCACCAGGCTGGGGAAGCCCATCAGAAAGTCGGCAAAGGGCGCACCGGAGCCCGGCGCATCGCTGCTGGAGGAAAAGATGGAGCCGAAGATGAACTGGCCGAAGAAGGGATTGCCGCGCAGGTTGTCGAAGCGCGGCCGGCGAATATCGGCTCCGGCCTTCCAGGTGTGACGGCCGCGCGTAATCGAAATCGTGTCGGCGAACTGGAAGCGGGTTTCGTAGTTGAGATCGCTGGAGCCGCCGCCCCAGCCGTCGAACTGCGTCGAGCCGGTCGATTCGCCGGAGAAGTTGAAGGCGATTCCCGGAAAGCCCTTTACCGGAAACGGGAACAGGCCCAGCCTGTTCTGCAGAGCGAACTTCACGCCTTCGTCCACGTCATCCACGATACGGCTGCCGTTGTGCCGGGTGACGCCGGCACGAAATTCGTTGACCACCGTCGGTGAGAACACATGCGTATCGCTCAGGACGCCCTGGCGGATATTCCGGAACAGCGTGTTGCTGCCGCCAATGAACCCGTCGAAGTTTCCCGGCTGCGGGTTCGTCTGGTTGCTCCAGGAGAAGCGGCCGAACAGATTGTTGCTGCGGGTAATGGCGTGATCGACGCGCACGTCGAACTGGTCGCCATCGAAACCGCGCGGCACCTGCCGGAAGAAGTTGCGCGACAGCGCGTTCGGGCTCCCGAAGTTCGGCGCCGGAATCAGCTTCAGGATCGCCACCGAGGTCGGGTTCAGCAGCGCCGCCGGAATCCGGGCATCGGCAAACGCCGTGCTCACCACGGTGCCGCTCGGCCCGATGCGCCGCTGCCGCGGATCGAAGACAGGTGTGCGAAGCAGCGAGAGATCGCCATCGCGGATCGCCGCCGGTGGAACGCTTCCGATGGAGGATGCGGCCGCCGTTCTCTGCCGTGTGCCCTGGTAATCCCCAAAGAAAAACGTTTTGTCCCGGCGGATGCGCCCGCCGAACGCACCGCCGAACTGGTTCTGCCGGAAGGCGGCTCTCGGAAGTCTCGCAGCGTTCGTGAAGAAGTTGTTCGCATCGAGCTTGTCATTGCGCAGGAACTCGAACAGCGTGCCGTGATAGGAGTTTGTGCCGCCGCGGATCGTCGCGCTCACCACGGCGCCCGCGGCGTGGCCGAACTCCGCGGAGAAGGAATTTGTCTTTACTTTGAATTCCTGCACGGCATCCACGCTCGGCAGAAAGGCAATGCCCGTGCGGCCAATCGAGCCCGCCGTAACAGTGGTGTTGTTGTCCACTCCGTCGAGCAACACTTCGTTGGCGGAAAAGCGGCCTCCGCCGGCGATGAACGGCAGGTTGGTGCCCATCCCGTACACCGGAGTCGTGTTGCCCGCCAGCAGGCCCAAAGCGAACGGATTGCGTCCGTTCAGAGGCAGGTCGAGTATCTTCCTGTTCTCGATCACCTGGCCCAGCGACGAAGTATCGGCTTCGAGTAGCGGCGTCGATTCCCTGACCTCCACCGTCTGGATGACGTCGCCGGGCGTAAGCGCCACGCGCACCGCCGCGGTCTGGTCCACCTGCAGAGTGAACTGCGCGACCGTGGCGCGCTTGAAGCCTTCCGCCTGCACGGTAATCGAATATTCCCCGGCCGGCAGGAAAGCGGCCAGGAACTCCCCTTTGGAATCGGTTTGTCCTGTACGCGTCAGGCCTGTGTTCTTGTTGCTTACTGTGACGGTGGCCGACGGAATGACGGCGCCCGTGCTGTCCTCGGCGACGACTTTGACTGTGCCCGTGGCCACCTGTCCCACCAGAATCGATGGCGACAGCACGAGGGCGATAAACACTGCCAGGAATATGCGCATGTTCGTTCCCTTCCCTTCCTT